>CAZLSF010000014.1:0-14619 GCA_964562245.1 uncultured archaeon
CATGCAGCGAAGGTTCAGGATGTTCAACTCCAATAGACTGCACCAAACAATGCGTTAATTTAACTCATAAAAAAATTAATTGTGTTGATAGTTTGGGATGTTCTGGTTCAGTTGCCTGCCCTGCAGGACAAAGTTGCACAAATGGAATTGGGTGTCATTGATATATTGATTTCTCATTTATTTGATAATAAATGAAATATCTAATCCAGTAAATTCTTGTGATAAATAAAAAATATGGGCATGACAGGATTTCCAATTTATGTTTTCTTTTGGCTTGAAGGATTTTTTTAAAAAAGAAAAACCTTATTTGAACCTGCGACCCCCGCCTATCTTCTTAGTCATATACGAATCTGTTTTCTTTGACATAGAGGATTTCCTTTTAAAAAAGAAAGTCTTCTTTAGAAGGGCGGTGCTCTATCCAATTGCTCAAAACCGCATTCTCAGTGTTTGCAGTTTTACTGAGCTACATGCCCATTATTTAACTTAACAAATAAAAAGGTTATGGATGTAGACAAACTTAAACTGAAAAAAATACTGAGAGAACTTGAAAGTGTGAGAGGACGGCATACAGAGCTAATATCCTATTATATTCCCGCGGGAAGCGATTTTAACAAGGCTTCAGAGTTTATAAGTCAAGAAATTGCCTTAACAAGAAATGTAAAAAACAAAACAGTAAGAAAAAATGTTCTTGGCGCGCTTGAGAAAATTACCCAGGAATTAAAATTATACAAAAGTGTGCCTAAGAACGGTTTTGCAATATTCTGCGGAAATGTATCAAAAGATGAAGGCAAAACCGATATTAAACTTTATGTTGTAACCCCGCCTGACAAAGTAACAATTAAATTGTATAGATGTGACCAGAAATTTGAAACAGAACCTCTGAAAGAATTTATGAAAGAAAAAGCAAGTTACGGGGTTATCTGCCTTGACAAAAGTTCGGCTGATATTGCAGTAATCTACGGAAAAAGAGTAACTATTTTGAAACATATGACTTCTCTTGTTCCCGGAAAAACAAGGGCAGGAGGACAAAGCAGTGTGAGGTATTCAAGAGTAAGAGAAAATTTATTGATTTCATTCCTCCAGAAAATTGCAGCAACTGCGAGAGAATTACTTGAAAAAGAAGATCTTAAAGGGATTATTTTATCAGGTCCCGGACCAATAAAAGAAAAATTTCAAAAAGAAGGATACCTTCTTAAATCACTTGCAGATAAAGTCATTGGTATTGTTGATACTTCAGACACAGATAAACCTGGAATCAGGGAAACTCTTGAAAGAGGAAAAGATTTAATAAAAGAAACAGAGTTTGTGAAAGAACAGGATTTACTAAAAGAATTTTTTGTTAAACTAAGTCGGGGAAAAGGCGAAGTAGTTTACGGGGAAGCAGACACTTTCTTAAGCGTTAAAGAAAGAAAAGCAGAGGTTGTTCTTGTCTCAGAAGAATTTGAAAATATAAATAAGATTGAAGATTTGTGCGAGCAGATGGGTATCAAAATGGAAATAATTTCCACTTCATCTCAGGAAGGCGTTGAGTTCAAAAATATTGGTGGAATCGGAGCTATTTTGAGATATGTTTGATTATAATATTTTAATAGACTTTGTGATTTCATAAAATTTCTATTTAAAACCGGTTTTAGGATTTATTTTAAACACATGTAATTGTAATTATATAAACAAAGTTTGTGAATTAAAACCTGAGAATTATCCGGATTATAGTGCGATTGATAAAATAATCTCTAGAGAAAATGAAAATATTTATGACAATTAAGAAAGAATTATGTATCAAATTTAAAGGACACTCATTTATATTTCCATAAAACAAAACACATCTTTATAAGAACAAGAATTCCAACAACAAAACCTATTTCCTACAAAGGCATAACATCAATTTGTTCCCCAAAAAGTTGGAAGAAATGTCAATATCACGCAAATCTCAAATAAACTTGTAACCAATCTTTCTAACATAAAATCATTTTTTCCATTTAAAATAATTATTTCTTAAAATCAGCCTTCCTGAATTCATAAGCTCCGCTTGCAAATTTTGTCTTGCAGTTTTTGCATTCCCAGATTCCAAAAGAGGTTCTCCTCACAGTTTCTTCTCTTGCGCAAACAGGACAATTATGCTGTTTCTTTGAGGTCTCAAACACCTTATTATAACTTGCCCTCAATTTTTTCCCATATCTTGCTCCAAATTTTCCTGCTGCTTTTGCTTTTTTTGTTGCCATAAATAATAATAAATTTTTTAAAGAAACATTATTTATCTAATGTAATATATATATGAGTTGGATATTTGGCAATCTATTTAAAATTTTTATCTTATTTGCAAGTATTTTATTCTTAAGTTCTCCTGTATTTGCAATTAATCTAACTTCATGTTCAATTCTAAATAAGACAAATACTGAATATAATCTTACAAGTAATATAACAGACTCCAGTTCTGAAATATGCCTGAAAGTCACTGCAACAAGAATTACAATTAACTGTCAAGGACACACTATATCTGGGAACGGAACAACTGGAATTTACTCAAACAAATATAATACAATCATAAAAGACTGTATTTTAGAAGGATGGGATAAAGGAATTCATTATGAAGGTTCTAATGATGGAAAAATAGAAAATACAACAATATCCTCCTGCGGAGAAGCAGGAATTCATTTATCAGTGTCTTCAAACAACATCATTAAAAATAACATATTTGACAATAATTACCATGGAATGAAAATAGGATATTCTTCAAACAACAAAATTTATAATAATTTATTCAACAACACAAATAATATAGAATTTTACGGGACAGGCTCAAACAATTCTTGGAATATAACAAAACAAAAAGGTGCTCGAATCTATTCTGACGGAAATTATATAGGTGGGAATTACTGGGCAACCCCGGATAAAACAGGATATTCAGAGACCTGCACTGACAGTAATACAGATGGATTTTGCGACATGAGTTATAATCTTGATAAATATTTTGGGGATAATCCTTCTAACATAGATTATCTTCCATTAAGCAACAAATATGTTCCTGATCTAATCCCGCCAGAACTGGAAATAATTTCTCCTTCTGATAATCAAATTTTCCATTCCTTTAATATAGAAGTAACTATTAAAGTTCAAGATCCTACTTTGCATTATACTAATATATCTATAGGAAAAAACAGCAAGGCAGAAAATTATACCATTACCCATGATAGTGGAACAGTTACTGTTAATTTAAGTGTTTCTGCTGGAGGATATTATAATGTTACTGCCATTGCTTATGATTTAAGCAATAATTCAAATTCAACAACAGTATTTAATATTTTAATGCCTATTTGCGTAACCGAGTGTTCTAATTTAGATATACCTAGGGAAAAATATTACCTGACAAAAGATATAACCAACTTAGAAACAGCAAGTTGTATAAATATACAGGCAGACAACATAACCTTTGATTGTATGAAACATACTATTTACTGTTCCGGGGGAACTTATACTACAGGAATTTATTTAAATGGTATTGACAATATAAATATAGGAAATTGTATAGTCAATGGATGGGATTATGGTATCCTATTAGAATCTTCTTCAAAAAATACAATTATAAACTCAACATTTTTCAATAATGCTCAGGGTATGTTTTTCAGCGCATCACCAAATAACAATATTTATAATAACATGTTCAACAACACAAATAATATAGAATTTTACGGGACAGGCTCAAACAATTTTTGGAATACAACAAAACAAAAAGGTGCTCGAATCTATTCTGACGGAAATTATATAGGTGGGAATTACTGGGCAAATTTTACAGGAGAAGGATATTCGGATAATTGTGATGATTCTGATATGGATGGGTTTTGCGATGAAGAATATATTATCACAGAAGATGAAAATAATGTGGATTACCTTCCACTAAGCAATAACTATGTTCCTGATTTGGAAGCTCCAAACACAACAATAACTGGAATAGATGATGCTGGAAATTATTATAACTTCGGAGACTGGACAAATGCGAATTATATAAAAATAAATTTAAGTTGTTCTGATTTGCGTTCAGGTTGCAACAAAACATTATATTGCATAGATACAAATAATACCTGCATACCAAATTTAACATATTCAACAACACTTTTTGTATCCACTCAAGGAACCAGTTATATAAGATATTACAGCATAGATAATGTAGGGAATGATGAATTATTGAATACTAAAATAATTAATCTTTTATCAGATATTCAAAAGATATTAATAAACAGTCCTAAAAGTAATGAGTATTTAAATGATTATAATATAACTGTGAATATAAGTGTTTTAGATGATATTAATTTAGATTATTCAATTATTTCCATTAGCAACTCAACAGATATAATAGATAATATAACCAGTACAAAAAACGGAACTTTTACTGTAAATCTATCTGTTTATGAAGACGGAATCTATAATATTTCTGCAACTTTTTATGATAAAAATGGATTTAAAAACGAGTATGTTTCAGAAAATATTATAATAGATACGGTTCCTCCAGTTATAACTTCTTTTGAAATGATGGATAAATATGATTTTGGAAGTAGTTTTATTCCTGTTTGCATAGCAAATGATAATTTAAAGGGTTCTTTTAATGGACTTGTTTCAGGGTGGGATCCATTAACAACGGGCGAACAAACAGCAACCTGCACTGCAACAGATGATGCGGGCAATTATGCAATAGAATCCAGAAATTATGTGATAATAGCTTCTATATGTCTAGAGAATCAAAAAAGATGTATGGGAAAACAATTGCAGATATGTGTTAATAATGCCTGGATTACCAAAGAAGTCTGCAGTTATGCATGCGATTCTTCTACATTTAGCTGCATACCAAAACCACCTGATTGTGAAGGAGAAGAAAAAAGATGCAGCGGAGATAATTTACAAATATGCGTCAACAATTCCTGGAAAACATCTAAAATCTGCGAACTTGGATGCAATAGCACTTTATTAGACTGCAATACCTCAAAAACCCAAGTAAATATGTCTTTGATAATAATATTAATTGTTGCAGCTATTTCTGTAATTGGAGGAGCGGCTATATTCATGTACTTTAAATCAACAAAAAAACCTGATACTGATGACTTAACCAAAAAATTTGAGGATATTGAAAACAAAATAAAAGAACTGAAAATACAAGGAATTAATACAGCCCGTTCAGAAAAAGAAGTTAATCTTGCAAAACAAGATGTAAACATGGGTTTAAGTGAAATGGCAAAAATAAGATTGGAATCTATTGAAAAGAGATTAAAAAAGGCAAAGCAAAATATAAAATAATTATCCAACAAAAGTTATCTGTTTTGAAATTTCTCTTTGAATCGGTAATGGTCTGAAAGGCATTCCTTTTGTTTCTTCTTTAATATAATCGACTAATTCATTATATCTCATTTTCTTAACTTCTCCAGATTCCCTGAATCTTACTGGAAGTTCTCCCTTCATTTCTTTCTCGCCGAGAACAACACTCATAGGCACCCAGTCAACTTCTGCATCTCTTATTTTTTTCTGAACGCTTTCTGTCCTATCATCAATCTCAACCCTGATATTTTCTTTCTCCAGTTTATCCGCAAGTTCATTTGCAAAATCAATGTACTGGTCAGAGACAGGACACAGTCTTACTTGCGACGGTGAAAGCCATAAAGGAAATATTGGATTTTTTCCTTCTTCTTTTTGAGTTATAATGCAATTTTCAAGTATACTTGCAAGAGTTCTTTCTATGCTTCCAAAGGAAGAAGCATGAAGGATTACCGGGCAGTTTTTTTTGGTTCCGTTTTCATCTATAAAACCTATTCCAAATCTTTCCCCATCTTTAACATCCCATTGCACTGTTGAAACCTGTATATTCGCACCTTGCTCTGAAACAGTCTGGTATTCATTTTTAATCGCATAGTAATGACTCATTTTAGGCATTAATTTGAAAAATGCAGGTACTTTCATTTTTTTGTTTATATTTATCAACCAGTCTTTGTTTTCTTCATAAAAATCAATTGTACCTTCCCATCCAAGCACCCATCTCCCGTTTGCAATAATATCATTCATAAGACTTGCAAATTTATCACACAAATAAATAAATTCCTTCTTTGCTTCTTCAACAGAAGAACATGCTGCGTGCATATCGGTCATCAAGAAATTTCTCACTCTTTGTAATCCTGAAAGCTCGCCTTTTTGTTCCCTACGAAAACAAGTTGCTTCTTCATATACTTTCAACGGCGCCTGTTTATAACTGAAATTGATTTTTTGCATGAACGGGAATCCAAGAGGGTCAGAGGCATATCTTAATAAAAACTTATCCTTTCCACCCATTACCCAATAATCTCTTTCATGGAACTCATTCATTAACTGACCAACTTCATTGTGGTCGCTTCTTATCAACAAAGGATTTTTCATTTTAACTGCACCCCATTCTCTCGCAAGTTTATAAGCGTAATCCAAAATTAAATCCTGAATCAGACAACCTTTCGGGTACCATTTAAAATGTCCTGAATCAGAAACATCGCAATAATCAACAAGTTCAAGTCTTTTCATCAGTTCAATATGTTTCGGCTCGCCTTTTTGCTCTTTCCCCTCAAGTTCATTTTTTACAAATTGCCTTAGTATTTTTATTTTTTTATCCTCAGATTTAAAAATCTCGCACTCTTTCCAGTTTTTTTCTGTGATTTCATAAGTTTTTCCATCTGCATCCGCGAGAACAAATCTTGTAAACTCACTTCCTTTCTTTTCCTTTTTTTCAACTTCTTTCTCGGTTGTTACAATCCTGCTCAGTTCTGCTAATGGATGTCCTTTGCATTCAATTCCAAAACTTTTGTAATAACCAAAAGGCGCTTTATGAACTTCAAACTCTTTTTTTAACTTTTCTTCGAGTTTCTTTTCAATTCTAAGGGCTGTTTCTTTTGATGCTGGTTTGCTTCCAAATAATAAATGAACATAAGGATAGAGAACGATTGTTTTCTCATTTACCTGCTCAGCAACTTTTTTTATTTCATGAAATGAATTTTCCGCAATTTTTTCAATGTTTGTGTCTATTTCTTCAGCAGTCCAGAAAACAACAAGGCACTGCCCAATTTTCCCCTCTTTTTCCCCTGAAATTTCAATGTCTTTTAATGCCTTTTTTGTGGCTTTATATTCAAGTTTATTTGAGTGAACTAATAAGAGTCTCATAAATCAATTTAAAAAAGATACTTAATATCCTATATACGGCAGACTCCAGGACCTTCGCATTTATTACTGCTATTGCAGTTATTGGATTTACATTCATAATGCGTAGTACAATCTGCTCCATTAGATTTACCAACACCGCATGCTCCTCCTATATTACAACAATTAGATTCACATTCATAACTTTTTGTACAAGTAGCACCATCATCTTTTAAAGGATAGCAGGTAGTACTATCGCTACAATAACAATTACTCCCACATGAAGAGCCCGCTCCTGATGTTGAACAATAACCTCTAGCATCATCTCCAGTAGGACAGGTTATTGAAGTTCCTCCGCCTCCAGAACCTGTTCCACTATAAGGGAAAAGTTTCCTGCATCTTCCTGCGCAGGCTTCATTATCCATACTTGAATTCATATAAAGCAACCTGCAAACCGATAACAAAGAATCTTCCTTACCATCATTAGTCACATCGCCAATCATAATGGTAGAAGGTGGCTGACTTGTTTCAATATAAACTTTGCAACCCCGGTTTAAAGCATCCTGGTTGGTGATTGGACTTATATCTGTGCCATTAATAATCATATAAACTATCAGAATAAGAACTAAAATAGCAAGAGTAAGGATAATAACAGTATTCACGGGCAAACTAATTCCTTTCAACTTCATAATAAATAGTTAAATATAGTAAATAATTATGGACAATGGATTAAAAGGTCTTTCACTTCCAATAGAAACTATTGTGGTTATTGTTGTTTGTATACTCATTCTTGTAATTGTAGTCTTATTTTTCGGAGGGGGTTTTAACCAGCCTGCCACCGAGATAACTCTTGAAGGACAATTAAGAACAAATTGCAATGACTGGGGGAGAGATTCAGGTTATCAATATGATAATGTTACCTATCTGGTACCCAATGCTTATCCTGCTTTACAAGATAAATATAATATGACTGAAGCAGGAGCTATAGCTGCAAAAAAATTCTGCATTGGACATGAATAATTATTTTTAAGAGAATCCCGGGATATTTTTGTATTGTTTTACTTTAGAACAAAACTAAAGTCTTTTAATTATTTAATTCGTAAAAGGCTTATGGGTAAGAGAATAATTGCAAGAAGGAGAGGTAAGGGAAGTATGACTTACCGGGCACAAAGAAAAGTAGAGTTAAAACTGCCAAAAACAGAGGGAAATGCCAAAATTATAGATATCCAACATATATCAGGATGCAATTCCCCTGTGGCTAAATTAGAATTTGAAGATGGCACTAAATGCCAGATTATTGCCTCAATTGGGACATTTACTAATAAAATTATAGAAGTTTCAAAAGATGCTGCAATTATGCCGGGAAATATAGCACCAATATCTAATATACCAGATGGAAGTTCAGTTTATTGCATAGAGTCTGTCTATAAAGATGGAGGAAAATTCTGCAGATCTTCAGGTTCCTTTGCAATCATAAAATCCCATGAAAAAGATTATTGTTTCCTTGAATTCCCATCAAAGAAAGTGAAGAAATTAAGCGGAAATTGTAGGGCAATTATTGGCAAACCCGCAGGTTTTGCAAGAACAACAAAACCTTTCCTAAAAGCGGGAAATAAATGGAAATTTATGAAATCAAGAGGACATCATTTCCCAACAACTTCAGGAAGTAAGATGAATCCTGTTGACCACCCTTATGGAGGTAAAACACATCCCGGTAAATCAACATCTGTGGCAAGAAATGCTCCTCCAGGACAGAAAATTGGTTCAATCGCTCCAAGAAGAACTGGTAAGAAAAAGAAGTAAATTATTCAGAATACAGAGTTTTATTATAATATCTAGCAAAACTATTTAGACAAGTACCTTAATAATACTTAGTAACTACCTACCACCTTAAGTCAAATAAATGTCTTAATATGGATTATTTAAGCCAATTGAAATAAATTTTGTTGAAGTTATCGCAAATTATTGCCTGCAAAGAGTAAATTTTGAACTTTGAAATATACTTTGACAACACAAATTGCAATCATATGGCAATTAAAGCTATTTTATATAATCTTAGATGCCTGAGTAATTAAAATTATTGTTTCAACCTCCCAACAATAAACAAATGGTCGTGTTCGTAAGGTTCTAAATCAACGGTTTCAATAATCTCAAAATCCTCGCTTAGTTCTTTGATTGCTTCTTTATAAATATCTTTCACGTCTCTGATTGAATCAATTGCCTTTGCTTTCAAGGCTATTGCTATTAATCCCCTCTTTTTCAGAAAAACCTTATTTTTCTTCAAAATTGTTGTCTGGTCTCTCTGCGCAATATCCTCGTAAACTAAATCAACTTTTCCAATCCACCCGTAATTTTCAGGGAACTTTGCATCTTCAAGCAAAAGGACAACATTTGACTTTTTCCTCACATTCTCAACAAGTTTATCAATTATCTTTCCCGAAACCTCAATTGCATAAATCCTTCCATCATTTTCAACAATATCTGAAAAGTGGGATACTGTGGTTCCGTGTGCTGCACCAAGATATAAAATCTTCTGACCTTTTTTAACAGGAAAGTTCCTCAGCCCGTTCATTATTGCAGATGCAGGTTTTGATTTGTGAGGGTTCCATTCTTCAAGTTTTCTGCCTTTTGTATAGAGTTTGTCATCTTTCCTGTAAACATTATGAAACAACTGCTTTCTCATAATACTAAATTTCTTAAAAACCCTTTATAAAATATAACTGAAATTAACTTAAAATAACAAATTTTAAATTAAATTATGGCAAAAATAAAATCACCATTTGGGATTATTGAAAATAATAAAATTATAAAGAAATTTTCAGAAAACCCGAAAACCGCTGCAAAAGAATTCTTCGAAAGCAATATTGAAACAGGAATTCTGGACTGTGAACTTGATAAAATTTCCCCTTACAAAAATCCGGGGAAATGGTTAAGAGATTTTGGAATTGAAATCACAAAATTAAAACTTAAAGATACTGATTCCAGTGAAGAGAAATTAATATTGTCTTCGCGAACACTTGAAGAATTAAGCCACATTATAAATATCTTAAATAACAGGGAAGAAATATTATCGGGTTTCGACAGCTTTAAAACAACTCTTGAAAACGCAAAAAAATTAAAAGATAAACTGGAAAATAGGATACATAAAGAGAGTTATCTAATTGCTCCAAATCTCACAACTTTAGTGGGTCCTATTCTCACGGCAAACCTGATTTCTCAAGCAAGAGGATTAAAAAATCTTGCAAAGATGCCCTCTTCAAAAATACAGATTATCGGGGCAGAGAAGAGTCTATTCAAACACCTTGCAGATAAAGAAGTCAACAAGATACCAAAATACGGGATAATATACAAATCAGTTTATATTCAGGAAGCCAAAAAAGGACTTGGGGGAAAAATTGCCAGATTGTTGTCCGCAAAATTAATGGTTGCGGCAAGACTGGATTATTTTTCTGACGAAAATAAAGGTGAAGAATTAAAGGAAAAGCTGATTGAAGAAATCAGAAAAATTGGCAAGAAATAGCTGAATATAGGTGATTTATATCCATAAATACTTTTAATAGTTTGTATTTGATGAAAATGGAGAAATATGTTGATGGTATTATGGAAACAACCAATAAATTAATCATAGAATATCCTGGAGAAACAATTATTGGTATTTTAGTACTTAGCACAATGGTTTATAACAATCCCGTAAATTTAGATACAGATAATTTATACCAATCAGTAAATTATCTAAAAAATATAATCACGTAAATTAGATTGATGAAGTTTAGTTTGCAAAACTGATTTCATAATTAATTTAGATTGTATATTGATGATAAAAAGAGATATTCAATAAACACAATAGAACTTCTGAAAAAATCATACCTACGCATAATCCAGATTAATTGCAATAATTTTGGCACCCTATATTGGAATTGGTCCTGTAAAAGTAATTGTTCCGTTAGGATAGAAAGAAATTTGATAATTCAAATCATTTACATCTTTTGCATATGCAACAACTTGCCAGACTCCTAATTGTTCATTATAATATGTATTATAACCCACACCCAAATCCTTTACTCTTTCTGCAAATGATTTAATATCTTCTTGTTTTTTTGCATATTCAACAGCTTCTTGTTTAGTATTTATTAATTCTTCACTTATTCCTTCTACCGGAATTTTTGATGAATTATCATTTTGAATCTTCTGATATATAAAATAACTTCCAAGAAGAATTACTATAATTAATATTATTCCAATAACTAATTTTTTATCCATAATGATTAATCAAATTTCTAATATATATAAATCTTTTTACGGGTGCTAAAATTACTCTCGTCTCAATGCTTTGCATTAGACGAGCCACGCTGCGCTCTCGCCTATCGGCTCGGGACAATTAAGAGGAATTTAACGGAAAAATGCTCAGCTCGCATTTTTCCCAAATCGTTCGCTTCACTCACGACTTCGTTAAATTCCGATACTTATTACAATATATCAGGATATTTAAATAACATTGAAAACTATCTTTTGATCTCTTTTTTGTAGTTTGTAACGCCTGAAGAATCAAAAATAGAAGAATATAATTTTAAAGCAATAACAGAAAATAGAATTAAAATTTTAGCGCAAAAAGCAATTGCCTTTACTAAAGATAGTTCTAATTACTTTTAGATTAATTTATGATATCAATTGCCTCAGATTTCCACCTTGGATATGGGTATAATACTGAGAGAGAAAATGACTGTTTTTTTGTTCTTGAGGAACTTCTTAAAGAGCAATCCGACTTGATTTTATTTGCGGGGGATTTATTTGATTCGAGAATTCCTCGACTGGAAGTCCTGTCAGAAGCAATGCATTTTCTTGCAAAATTGAAAGGTATGGAAAGCAAAATTAGATTTATTGAATGCGATAAAAAAATAAACAAAAGAGCAATTCAAGGAATTCCTTTTATCTCAATTTACGGCAATCACGACAGGAGGCCTAATCTGATAAACCCTGTGCAAAGTCTTGAAAAAGCAGGTCTCTTAATCAACCTTCACTGCCAGAAAATTGTTTTTGAATTAAATAGAGAAAAAATAGCAATCTATGGGATGAGCTATGTCCCTGAAAAATATTCAAAAGATGTTTTAACTGAATGGAATCCAAAACCAGTTCCAGATGCAAAAAATATTCTCCTATTGCATCAGAATATTGATCCTTTCATTTACTCTGATGGAGATGAAGTTAATATAAAAATGTCTGATTTACCCAAAGGCTTTGACCTGATTGTAAACGGGCACATTCACTGGAAAAATGAAGTTCCGCTTGGCAATGGAAAATTAATACTGCCAGGCAGCACTGTTCAGACACAACTAAACAAAAAAGAATCTGAAATAAGGAAAGGATATTTTATTCTTGACCCTGAATTGAAATTTGAATTGAAATTCAAGGAAATAAAACAAAGAGATTTCTATTACGAAAAAGCCAACACAAATGAAGAAGTTGAAAAGTTCCTTAAAAACATACCTGAAAAAGAATTAAACCCTATAATTAAAATACAAATAAAAAATACAAGCAAACTTGACCTAAATATAATCGAGAAAAAATACAAAGACAAGAGCATCCTTGTTTTCAAAAAAGAGATGTTTAACACTTTTGAAAAACAGAAAACAGAAATACTAAGAAAACAGCTTAGCGCAGAAGAATATGGACTAAAACTGCTGAAGGAAAAAAGCAAATTTAAAGACCCTGAAGATTTATTGAACCTGATAATTGATGATGATTCAAAAGGAGTTGAGGATTTACTAAAAAAAAGTTTTGAAATTAATAGAGAAAGAGAAATTAATATTAAAGATAATCAAGAAAAAAACAATTGATTAAACCATTAATCAGCGATATTTAAAATCTTCTGTATTTATTCAAGTGAAAAAATAAGATTCAATTTAGTTAAAATACCAAATAATATGACTAAAATGGAGAATTGATATAAAAGATTATTATAATCTGATAACAAGATATTATAATCCTAATAAAAAAACAAAGATTGTAATCCTAATAAAAAAACAAAGATTGTAATCCTAATAAAAAAACAAAGATTGTAATCTATCAGGATAGTGTGGTTTATTGCATCTCAGAATATTTGGAAAAAACCGATTTTATTCCAGTTAGATTGAAATCTATTGCAAAAAAAGGTTTAAATCTTGCGCAGGAAAATACCCCAACAAAAGATTACTTAAGAAGAATTAGATTAATGTGAAAAATGGGGAAATAATATAAAAGAATTCTATAAATCTGAAGCAAAAGAAGTTAATAAATATTTTGGTAAAGAATTATTCCTGATTAATAAACTTAAGAAAAAATTAAGAAAAAACAATCTCATCATCCAAAACCTTAATTTTGCATTCTTTATTACAATAACCTGAAGCATTTAGAGATATATTGCAATTATAAGAGGAAAATCCTGTAAGTCTAAGAGGTGCTGTGTCTATGCGAAAATCCCCTACATCTAATTCAAATTCCCCTTCTTTCCCTTCAAGATTCCTGAAAAAAGCGCATAATTTATCTGCTTTTGCGCTCTCAAGTTCCAAATTTTCCTTAAATGCGAATTTCTCCGTAAAATAATAAACAGATACTGAGATTAAAATGCCTATTGCAAAAAGCAATACATAGGTTATTAATGGATACATTCCCTTCATTATCTTATTTAAACTGTAATCTATAAGGTAATAATATTAAATTTTTAGAAATATTATGAAAGCAGTGATTTCAATGGGTGGAAAAAGCCTTCAGAAAGAAATAGACTCAAAAATGGTCTATGGTAAAAAAATCGGGGAAAAAATAAACGGAAATATAATTGAACTTGAAAATTATGAACTGCAAATTACAGGCGGAAGCGATAAACAAGGATTCCCTATGAAAAAAGGAGTATCCGGTTCGGTAAGAAAAAGACTGCTTTTAGCGAAAAGTGTCGGGTATAAACCTAAAAATAAAGGTGTCCGAAGAAGGAAAAGCATCCGGGGAGAAATTGTTTCAGAAGAAACCGCGCAATTAAATTTAAAAGTTGTTAAAGAAGGTAGTAAAAAATTTGAAGAATTTTTCAAAAAAGAAGAACCTAAGGAAGAGAAAAAAGAAGATGAATCTGTTAAAGAAAAGAAATAATAATTTAAAATAAAAGAGATCAAACCAGAAGGAACGAAAGAAGATAAATCTATTGAAAAAACAAAATAAACAAAAATAAATTAATATTATTAAAGTTTATATTATTTAATTAAATGAGACCTATAGAATATATAACCTGCAATGAATGCGGACATCGGGATTATAAAGAAAGATTTCCAAGTGTGCATGGTGAGTCCCATGAAAAATATTATAGATTGATGAAAGAATATGGTCATGAAGCAGAGATAACTAAAGGTGCCGGTTTTATTTGCCCAGAATGCGGAAATTATAAATATTTTACTTTCAATTCTTAACCTCGGAAATTATAAGTATTTTATTTTTAATTTTAAAATAATTAAATAT
>CAZLSF010000015.1:0-14441 GCA_964562245.1 uncultured archaeon
GGCAGATAAAAAAGGAAAGAGAGCAAAATCAAAGAGCAAGCACAGAATCTCAAAGAAATACGAGAAATATAAAGTTGAAGGGGACAAAATCATCAGAAATAGGGAGTTTTGCCAGAAATGTGGTCCCGGGGTATTTCTTGGAAAAAGAAAATTGGAAGGAAAAATAGTGTATTATTGCGGAAGTTGTTTCTCAACTATTGAAAAAAAGGAATAATTGAATTATTATATCTAATTTTATGCTAACTCCTCTGGATTTCCATTATTTGGCAAGAGAACTAAAAATTCTTGAAAGATGCAACTTGAAGAGAATATATAAATCAGACAATATTATTTTTGAATTCAAGACAAAAAAAGGAATATTATATTTTGTTGCCGGGAAAAACTTTTGTTATCTTGACCTTGAAAAACCTCAGGAAACAGAAACCAAAGGGTTCATTAATTTCTTATCAGAAAAATTAAAAGGCAAAAAATTAATTAAAATTGAACAGGATAAATTTAACAAAATCCTTGTTCTGGATTTTTCAGATTATCAATTAGTCCTTGAATTTATCGGAAAAGGAAATATAATTCTTTGTCAGGAAGGAAAAATAGTCGGGTGCTTATTCCAGAGAGAATTCAAAGACAGGAAAATCCGCGTTGGAGAAAAATACACAGATATAAAAAGCGAAGATATTGAAAATTATTCTGAAATAAAAGATAAAGAATCGCTGAAAAAAATCCATGTTGGAAAAATATACACTGAAGAAATTTTGAAAAATAAAAATCTTAAAGAATTATTAAACAAAGAAATTTCCCCGCGGATTTATTTCAAAGAAGATATTAAGTATTTTGTTTCACCTTTTGAACTTAACACCCTGAAAAATTTGAGGTATGAAAAAAAAGAAAGTTTTTCCATTGCAATCAAAGAATTTTTTTCAGAAGAGAAAAAAACAAAGACAGAACTTATACTGGAAAACCGGAAAAAAACCCTTGAAAAATACAAAAGAGAAATCAACAGATTTAGGGAACAAGCAGACCTGCTATTTGAACACAAATCAGAAATAGAAAATGCTGTAAAAATTTACAAAGAAAATAAGAAAATAATAATCCCGATAAAAGAAGTTCTTGAAAAAAAAGGCATTGTGATTATTGAACTTAACGGCAATAAAATGGACTTGAATATAAATATTGACTTGAA
The DNA here is from genome assembly GCA_964562245.1 of uncultured archaeon. Lineage (GTDB taxonomy): Archaea > Aenigmatarchaeota > Aenigmatarchaeia > QMZS01 > QMZS01 > QMZS01. The sequence goes on from CAZLSF010000015.1 coordinate 1,178, forward strand.
AGAAGAAATAAATAAACTCTACAAAAAATCAAAGAAAGCTAGAGAAAAAATAAAGAGAATTAAATTGCTGATTAAAAAACCAATTAAAGATAAAAAAACCGTGTTTTCAAAAAAACAACCAGTCAAATTGCAGTGGTATGAACACTTCAGGTATTTTTACACCTCTGACAATTTCCTTGTTGTTGCGGGTAAAGATACAGACACAAATGAGAAACTAATTAAGAAATACTGCAAGAAAAATGATATTATCCTGCACGCGCACATCATAGGCTCTCCGTTTGGAATTATTAGAAGCGAAGGAAAAAAAATCACAGAACAGGCAGTTAAAGAAGCTGCGCAATTTGTAGGGTGCTACTCCAGATTCTGGATTTCAAAACTGGGAATAGCTGATGTATATTGGGTAACTCCAAATCAGGTTTCAAAAACCGCAAAAGGTCGTATAAAAAAAGGATCTTTTATGATCTATGGAAAAAGAAATTTCCTGAGAACTGAATTAATAATCTATATTGGAATTGATAAAAACTTCAAAATCGTAAAAGGTCCTTTAGAGTCAATCAAGAAACACGCAAAATATTTTGTTGGTCTGATCCCAGGGAAAAAAGAAGGAAAAAAGCTTGGGGAATTAATTAAATCAAAAATCTTCGAGAAAGCAAAAAAGGAAGATAAAGAAAAAATTAAACAAATAAATCCAGATGAATTTTTAAAAGTTGTTCCTTATGGGAAAGGTGAATTTCTAAAAAAATGAATTTAAAATAATTTCACAGATTTTGCAATTTAAAACAAAGATTTTGCAATATTTATTAAATGAGGTCTTTTCAGTAACAATTTTCCAAGAATCTTCATATTATTTCCCCCGCAAAAATCTACTAAATTTTCTCCTCTAAGATTATCAGAAAGAAAATTAAAATCCTCGTCTGAAAGTTTTTCAACAACTTCCCTTAATTTCTCAACTTTCCTTAAATAATTTCCTCTTTTATCCCACCATTCTTTATTATATTCATTTAATTGTTTTTCTGAAGTATCTCCTTTCTTAAGCGCTTTATCAACTGCTTCTGCCGCAATTCTTCCCGCAAACTGAGCTTCATAAATACCTCCGCCATGGATTGGATTCACCTGATGAGCAGCATCTCCAATAACAAGAAAATTATCTAAGGTCATTTTCTGCAGTAAACCCCCTACAGGAATCCCCCCAGAATTTACTTCAAGAATAGAACCTTTTTTTAGTTCATCCCTGCTCTCAACAAATCTTTCAAGATATTTAATTGCTGGAATATCAGATTTCCCAAGAATGCCTATCCCAACATTTGCAATATCCTTTCCTTTTGGAAAAACCCAGCAATATCCTCTCGGCGCAATTTTATTTCCAAGATACAAATATATCTTTTTTGGGTCTTCTATTTTTATTCCACCCATTTCAAACTGAACCCCCGAGTCCACAAGTTTTGGATTGCCTGCCGTATTCAGACCAGCCATTCTTGAAATCTTGCTCTCAATCCCATCAGAAGCAATCAAAATTTTGCACCTTTCCTCAAATTTCTCTCCAAAAAATTCTCCTTTAACTCCAACCACTTTCCCATTTTCTTTTAACAAACCTGTAATAGTTGTTTTTGCCTGAACTTTTGCCCCTTTCCTTATTGCTTCCTCAGCAAGCCATTTATCAAAAACCTTCCTTTCCAAAATACAACCTCCATCAACTCCGTAACTAACTTCAACAAAATTTCCGTTTGGAGCATAAACCCTTGAACCGTTTATGTTCTGCCTTATACAATTTTTAGGTATATCTAAACCAAGTTCTTCTATATCATTTAAAGAAATACCTTCAGCGCATCTCTTTGGGGCACCTATCTCCTGTCTCTTTTCATAAAGCGCAACATCATAACCTTTCTCAGCCAGATGTTTTGCTGCTGCGGAACCTCCGGGTCCGGCACCCACAATAATCACATCCCTCATAATATCTAGACCTTTTAAAATTTATATTATAAAAAAATCATAGATGATTTGTTGCCTGTTCTTAAAAGAACTGAAGAAGCTCAGAATTTAAGATAGTAAATTATGGTTTGAATATAATTTTTGGGAAGAAGAAAGTAATTTTTATAATAAACTCAATGAATTGCTGGAAAAGGGAACTGCAGGTTTTATATTCTTAGGAAATATGCCCTTAAAAGAACTTTATATTGCCGATCTTAGGAATTTATATAATCTGGTGCGGATATAAGTATACTAAATTACCATTAACCCAACATTATTTTATATATAATTTTCCAAAAGATAATGTTTTCTGTATGTTGAAAAATATCATAAAAATAGTATATCAAAAAGGAGATATTTAATTTCAATCCAGATAAATTCAATATAACAATCATAAATGATGAATTTGATAAACTGTGGAAAAAAGGAAAGACTTATGGAATGGTTAATATTAAAGAATAAATCACTTTTCCTCTTTCTTAATCTTTATAGCCCCAACAGGACAAAAAGATTCGCAATTCCCGCATTTAATGCATTTTTCCTCATTACACACAATTCCAGTCTCTGTTAATTCAAGAGCGGCAACAGGGCAGATTCCTACACAACCGCCGCATCTTAGACATTTATCTTTATCTAATTTAAACATTATAAGATTTGTAACAAATAAATTTATATAGATAGTTTCCTGTTTAGGTTAATTTAAAAATAAGGTGTTTGTTTAGCAAAATCAAAGTTTTTACCTTGTTTTTAATTTACTGATGATAATGTCTTTGTCATCTATATATTTACTTTGGTAAATGTACAGATCTGGTTTTTGCGTTTATTTGTGGAAATTGGCTAAACAAGTATGATAAAATTAATCAGAATATCTTTTTCCGGTCATTTATAATCTTAAGGAGATCAAATGCAACTATTAAAGAAAAAGCTGTGAGAATTGCGCTAATCCAATTACTCAAATTAAGAGGAACTGTTTCAAACATAATATTTAATGGTGTGTAAAGGATTAATAAAATCGCTAAGATAGCAACTAATGATGCATAAACCAAGTATTTGTTTGAGAATAAAGAGGATTTAAATACCGGGATCCTGTAAGACCTGAAATTAAATGCATTTGCTATTTCGAATAATATTAAAGTAACAAGAGCCATAGTTCTCGCTGTTGAAACAGCAAGTTCTTCAGCAATTCCTTGAGATAATAAACTCGTATAAGTTGAATAAAATATTCCTAATGTGCCTATACCAATGATGAGTCCTGATATTATAAGCATCATAATTGATTTCTTGTTTAAAATCCCTGATGTTCTTCGCGGTTTTGTGTTCATAATCCATGACGGAGATCGATTAAAACCAAGAGTAAGCGCAATCAAATCATCGGTGACAAGATTGATAAATAAAATCTGCAATGCAATAAGCGGAAGTGGAAGACCAAACAGGATTCCGAAAAATATAACAAATAATTCTGCATGATTGCAGGAAAGCATATAGCTTACAGCTTTTTGTATGTTGATAAATATTGTTCTGCCTTCTTTAACAGCGGATATAATCGTGGCAAAATTATCATCTTTTAAAATCAAATCAGCGGATTCTCTTGAAACATCAGTTCCGTTTATACCCATTGCAACGCCTATATGAGCTTCTTTCAATGCAGGCGCATCATTAACGCCATCTCCAGTCATTGTAACAATCTCTCCGTTTTTCTTAAGAGCATTTACAATCCTTAGTTTATGCTTTGGTTTAACTCTTGCAAATATTGTTATTTCATTTACTATTTTTGACAGTTCATCATCAGTGAGTTTATCTAATTCATCTCCTGTTATGATTTTTCCCTGCAATCCTATTTCTCTTGCTATTTCAGCAGAGGTTTCTTTATTGTCGCCTGTAATCATCTTAACATTTATTCCTGCGTTTTTGCAGGATTTTATTGCTTCTTTGATTTCATCTCTTGGCGAGTCTTCCATGCCAACCAAACCAAGAAAAATCATATCTTTTTCAAACATGTCTTTTTTAAATGATTTTGCGGGCTTATATGCAATTGCGAGAACCCTGAATCTTTTTGATGTTAATTCCCGGTTAATATCTAAAAGTTTTTCTTTTTCCTTTTTTGTTAGTTTTACAATCTTTTTTCCTTTTTGTATGTGAGTGCACTGGTTGATTAATATTTCGGGAGCTCCTTTAGAATAAATATATTTTTTCTGTCCTTCTTCGCATAGAACACTCATCATTTTTCTTTCAGAATTAAATGAGATTTCTTCTTTTCTTGTGGATTGCAGGTCTTCCCTAAAAATTCCGCTTTTAGCGGACATAACCAACAAAGCCGCTTCTGTTGGCGAACCTATAATATTATACACACCATCAGTTCCGTTTCTTTCAATCTTTGCATCATTGCATAAAACCGCTGTTTTTAAAAGCAGATTTAAAACAATATTCTTTTTTGGGTTTATTTCTTTATTATTTTGAAGAAACTTTCCATTTGAATCATACCCGACGCCAGTAACTCCAAAGGAGGTATCATCTGCAAATATTTTTTTTACAGTCATTTCACCTTTTGTTATTGTTCCTGTTTTATCTGTACATATTACGGTAGTTTCTCCAAGGGTTTCTATTATGGACATCCTGCTTACAATTGCGTTTTTCTTTGCCATCTTATATGCGCCTGAAGCAAGGATGGATATAAGCACAACAGGGAGTCCTTCAGGGAATGCAGACACGCAAAGCGCAATTACAACAATAAGAACTTCAATCACCAAAGAATATGAAAATGGAACACTTCTGATAAGCATAATACTTCCGGTTAGAACAGAAACCATTATTGCTACGAAAGCCATGTAAGTTGCAATGTCGTTGACTTTTTTCTGCAGAGGAAGTTCTTTTTGGGCACTTGAAATCATTCCTGCTATTTTTCCGAATTCTGTGTTCATGCCTGTGTGCAATACACGGGCAATGCATTTTCCATTAGTAATATGCGTTCCCATGAATATCTGATTGTGCGGATTATAATTTTTTTCACTTGCAATTTTGTATTTTTTAATCTCTTGTGATTCACCCGTTAACACAGATTCATTTATTCTTAATTCTTTTTCTTCAAGTATCAAGCAGTCAGCAGGAATTTTTTCACCGGTTCTTAAAACAAGTATATCCCCCGGAACAATATTCCGCGAGGGAATTTCAATTTCTTTTCCATTTCTTATTACAATGGAAGTATGCGTAATCATTTGCTTTAAAGCCTTTACAGCGGTTTCAGCCTTAAATTCCTGTATAAATCCTATGACAATGAGCAGGATTATGATTACAAATATTATATATCCGGTAATTATTTTCCCGACAAACAAAGACATCAATGATGCGGCAAAAAGTAAATAAATCATAAAGTTTTTTTTAATCTGCCTCAATAATATTTTCAGAGCGGAAATCCTGTTGAGTTCAGTAATTTCATTGTATCCATAAGATTTTAATTTTTCTTCAGCATCTTTCTGAGTGAGACCTGTTAGGTTCATAATAAATCTAGATTGTTTATTAAATTGCTCTTTTGGAGATGTGGTTTGTTATTTAATTCTAAATAATTGACAGATTCTATAATTTTAGATATAATCTACCTTTAATGATCCAGGAACATGCTGTTTGTTTGCAGGTTTCAGGAAAATATTCATATTCCGGATAAATCTCTGGGGTTCCGGGGTTGGGTTTGATATTAATTTCATGTGAAATATAATTATCTCCATATTTTTCCCGCAATAATTTATCCAAGTCAAATTTTCCAACTACGCGGATATTAAATTCTTCAATTTGGCAGGGTTTACCGTCAATTTCAGTATCTTGGGTACTGCGTTTTATGTAATTTTGTATATACCCCATTGATTATATTCTGAAAATAAATATTAGTTACAATTATGGGAGAAGAAGTACCGAATAAATATAAGTCTGAATTGACACTTTTAAATAGATATAAAATAACTGTTAGCACAACTGAAAAATATTATCCCGGTGATTCTAAGGGTATGGAAGGTATACCAGGGACTTTTTTGGAATCAACAGTTCGTCTGGAGGGTATAACTGAACCTTGTTCTCCGATTGAAAAATTAGCTTCGCAGTATAAGGTAGTTTTGACTAAAAGAAACAAAGAAATTACTAATGAACCGAAAGGATATGCAGATTTATTTCATAGAGACTTTATAAAAAAAATTCAGGAAAATCCGGAAATATATTTAAGTGAAGATATACTACAGAAAAAAGTTAAAGAAAGACTATAAAGTTCATCAACTTTTGAAAGTCTCGAGATCAGAAAGGATACTATCATCTCTGTAAATTTCTTATTTTTAATGGGTTTTGACAATTTTAAAATATCAACAAGTTAATTTATCATAGATTTGGTATTTGATAAACCTCAACTAATTTTGGAATAGATGCTAATCGATAATATTTTAAGTTTATTAGTTCCATTTAATATATCCGGCATATCATCAGCATAAGTTATTTCTTCTGGTTAATAATTCAATTGTTCAGTTCCTTTATTTAATTTAACCAGTTTTAATACATCTCAAATTTTTTTCTCGAAAATTGGCAACATTTTATTAAAATCCTATTATTTCACACCATATTTTTTGAATAACATCCTCCAATCCTGTTGATTTCTTTGAACTATATATCCACAGGAATTTTCCTCATCCAATTTAATTATAATAACTATATCAGCTCTCATATTTGCTTCGATTTTATCAACAAGCATACCACTCTTGTCAGAAAAGATACCTTCAATCACAACTTAATCTTTTTTGACAGCTTAAAAGGGTCAAAGGCTACAACAGAATTTCCATATAATTCCATTGCGCCTATATCAGAATTTCTATTTTCAAGAGAACCTCTGTCTACCAGTCTTACCATCCAATATCCTTTGATATTAGTTAAAGAAATATTAAAGGATTGTACTCCAATTCTGAAATAATTTTTTATTAAGTTGTAAATTAAATCGCTTATTTCAGGGAATCTTTTTTCATTTGAAAGAATAATAATTTCTTTTTCTTTGATTGGTGTGAGATAGTAAATCACCATAGATTTTCCAATTTTTTCCCCAAGACCAAGACTCTTATGAACTTTAAATAAATCAATAAAATAATCTGATTTAAATTTCTTTTTATATTGATCATATAACTCTTCAAGTTTTATTATCTTCTGGTATTTGGTTTCAGAGGCTGTTACTTGCATATGACCATGGTTGATTGATGCGCTGCTCCTCCAGAGACAGTTCCAGATAAGGAAGTTATTAATCATACCTTTATTTGATTTATCTATCTGGTCAAACCACTTTTCCGCGGTTTCAAGATAATCTTTTAGCCACGCTTTTTTTAGTTTTAGAGAGTTGTGTTCATTAAATATAATCAAGCCGTGGAATTTGTCATATTTTGCAATGTTGCTTGCTGTTGTGCAATATTTTCCTTTTATTCTTCCAAAGACATCTAGAGGAGTTTGTTTCTCAATATTGCAGAAAAGACAGTTATCTTTATTATCAAGTTCTGATAGTTTGAATTTAGTCTTTGGTTCTGGTCTCATACCTCTTAATTCATTGAATAGGTTTCCTTCCCAGGTGAATTTATTGTTAATGCAGATAATTTTTTGGTTCTCGGTTTTTTCAATGGATTTGAATCTGCTTTTTATAAAATTTTCCATTTCAGGCGTAACTTTCAGCCTGCCAACTGATAATTTTATAGAATAAAATCTATTAAATAATTCCCTGTCTTTTTTCTTAAGTTTGTTTACAAGTTTAGGGAGATTTGTTATTTCTCGTTTTAACGTCATAATTTATAATCTATTTATTTTAGCATTAATCTCTTCCCCTATTTCAAGAATAGCGTAAGTCTTTTCTGTTTTGACTCCACCGCCTGATATAGTTCCTGTAAGTGTTCCCGGATTTATTAAAAGCAAATTTCCTCTTTTTTCCACGAGTGGTTGGTGGGTGTGACCAAAAACCATAATATCAATATTTTTTGAGTTTGCGAATTCTGCAATTTTTTCAAGATTTCCTCTATCAAATTGGTTTGAATGAATCACGCCGATTTTTTTGTTTTCGACTTCAAATTCTTCATATTCTGGTAAATCCAGATAATCGCAGTTACCTTTTACAACAATTAAATTTTTGTTTATTTCCTTTAATTTTTCGAGAACTGTTTTTGAAGTTAAATCTCCTGCGCAGATTATTCCATCCATTTCTTTTGCCAGATTAATTATATTTTCTGGGATTTTCTCTGGTCTGGATAAATGCAGGTCACTAATAATCAGATATTTCATAATTTAATTTATTCAAAATTGTAAACTTTGTTTATAATTGGTTAAAGTTTCTTCATTAATATCAGGAAACTCATTATCAAATTCCCCTTATTTGAATTTTTTCTCTGCCAGACGAGGTCCTATAAGAATAGTATTTTCAATTTTATCTCTTTTAGAATTATATGATTTTTTAATCGGAACTCCAAGCCCTATTTTTTGAACAATCTCCTTTTTCCTTGCATAATAACTGGCCTCTACTGCACCCAAATATACTAAGGTTCCGCAGACTGAAGCAATACTAAGCCCATATATAGGGTCAAATTTTATTATTTATATTTTAGCAATAAATATTTAAATAATTTGCAATTATTCCGCCAAAATCCCCCTCCCAGCCAGAATACCAGTTGCAGCTGCATTTATAATATCTCTTGATAACCCGCATCCATCACCTGCAGCATAAAGGTTTTTAACCGAGGTCTGCATGTTTTTGTCAACATTTAGTTTTATTGCGTAGAATTTTACTTCTGGAGCATAAAGCAAAGTTGAATCCGAAGCCACTCCCGGGATAATTTTATTTAAGACTTCAAGACCTTCAATAATATCTTTTACTATCCTGTGGGGAAGAGCCATTGAAATATCTCCGGGGGTTACATCTTCAAGTGTATTTTTTACAGAATTTCTTTTTATTTTATCCATTGTTGACCTTCTTCCTCTTCTTAAATCACCAAATCTTTGGATTAATGGTTTGCCACCGCCGATTGTTGTTGCAAGTTTTGCAATTGATTTTCCATATTTTGTTGTATTTTCAAGGGGTTCTGTTAAATTAATTCTTACAAGAAACGCAAAATTTGTGTTCTCTGATTTTGTTTTTCTCAGGGAATGACCATTCACAGTTACAAAACCATCATATTCTTCTTTTACAACATAACCTTTTTCGTTAGTGCAGAAAGTTCTTATAAAATCATCATAAGTTTTTGTGTTTATATGAAATTTTGGATCCCTGTTTATTCCTGTTACAGTATCGGTAACTATTGCTGAGACTTCCACTCTGATACCAACATCAATTCCTCCGTAATAATAATCTATATTGTGTTTATCAACGAGTTCGTTTACAAATTCTGAACCTATTCTTCCCGGAGCCAACAGGATTTTCTTTGCTTTTATTTGTTCGCCGTTTTTTAAAGTAACACCTATGCAAGTATTATTTTCTACAATCAAATCAGAAACTTCTGTGTTGAGCATAAAATCAATGCCTCTTTTTTCAAGGTCTAATTTAAATTTTTTTATAATATCTGGGGAATTGTCTGAACCCATATGTCTTTGTTTTATTTCAATAAACTTTGCGCCATAGGCCATGGCTTTTCTTTTCAGGTTTTCTATTTTTACAGGATCATATTTTTGCGTGGTATTTGGGGACCCGTACCTGATAAAGATATCATCTGTTTCTTTTATTAAATCCCATGCATCTCTATGGTCTGTGAAATCCTCAAGATTCCCTCCTATCTCGGGATTTAAATTCAAAGTCCCATCAGAGAAAGTTCCTGCGCCTCCAACCCCGCACATTATGTTGCAAGGTACGCAGTGCATGCAATTTGAATTACCAGTCATTTTGCAGATTCTTTTATCTACTTCTTTTCCTTTATCAATAATTAAAACATCCTTTTTTCCCGCAAGTTTTTCCGCCGCGAACATTCCAGCAGGTCCTGCTCCTATTATTAAAACATCCCTTATTTTACTTGAGTTTTGATTTTTACTTAGTTCCATAAATTTACAGGTTTAAAATTAATTTATCTTACAAAGACACTTATTTTCTAAATGGATTTTTATTTATAATATGTGAATTATTTTTTGAGATAAAGACCTTTTCTTGTTAATTAATTACCCTATTTGGTTCAAACCTTTCCTAAAGACTTATTTTAAAAGAAAGGATTTTATGGAACTCGGAACCGTTGTTTGCAGGGAAGAAACCCCAAATACATCAAATTTTTATTTTGTTGCGGACAAGGAAGTTAAGGTAAAAGTCGGTTTGTTTGTTCAGGTTAAAGTAAAACAGGGATTGCTTATAGGAAGAATCGAGGAAATCACCAAGACAAACAGGTATTTTATGCAGCCAGAGACAATTTCAAATTATGAGACTTCTATTAATAGCAATTTCCCCACAGATAAATGGGAATTTTTATTGTGCAAAGTTTACTGTCTTGGAATACTTGATAATATTATAAAAAGAGCAAATTATCCGGTTTCCCCGGGAGAGCTTGTTTATATAGCTGATGATGAGAACCTGAAAAAACTTTTCAAATTTGATGAAAGAGGTTTGTATCTTGGAGAGATTGAGGCTCATCAACTCAAAGTGAATTTGAATATGAACCGGGTGTTTCAGAAACACCTTGCAATACTTGCTTTATCTGGTGCGGGTAAAAGTTATGCAACTTCTGTGTTGATGGAAGAATTGCTTAATAGAGGGGATGACCAAGGCAAAGCAGGAATTCTTGTTGTGGACCCGCACGGGGAATATTCCGGTTTTGCATATGATAAGAAATTTTCAGATAAAACAAATCTAATCAAAGGGAAAGATATAAGAATTGGGTTGCCTCATCTTCCAAGTTATTATTACAAATTATTTCTTCCAAATCTGAGTTTTGTGCAGGAGAGAGATTTAATAAAAGTTATTGCTGAACTAAAAAAGACCGAAGATGTATTTGGAATTAAAGAAATCATGGCAAAGATTGAAGAAAATGAAAATATAAAACAGGCTACCAAAGATGTTCTGTTTGCGAATTTAAGTTCATTAAATTCCCTAAGATTATTTGGGTATTATGACACACCTTCAATTAATAGTATGATTGTCCCGGGTCAAATGACAATTATTGATTTATCTGAGATGACTAATAACAGAAAGAGGCAGATGATTGTTGCGTATTTTTTGAGAGAACTTTTTAACAAAAGGATAATAAGAAAAGTTCCGCCTTTTATTGCTTTTATTGAAGAAGCTCATAACTTTGCTCCTGAGAGAAGCGGGAAAGAAAATTTCTCAAAAGGGATTATTGAAAAGATTGCGAGGGAAGGAAGAAAGTTTAATGGTTTATTGTGTTTAATTTCCCAGAGACCTGTTCACCTTTCAACAACAAGTTTATCCCAATGTAATACTCACATGTATTTAAGAATAACAAACCCATATGATTTAAAACATATTGGGGAAAGCAGCGAAGGTTTGACAACTGAGTTATTGAAGAGTATTACCAGTCTTGAAGTTGGGGAAGCGGTTCTTGTTGGAGAAGCAAGTTCACTCCCGTTGTTTGTAAAAGTCAGAAACAAAGAAGTGATGGATGTGGAGACAAGCAGGAGTTTTGAAGATGATTGCATTGCTTATCTTGAGAAGAGCGAGAAAAAGAAAAAAGATGTTAGTGATTTGATGGAAGATTAATATATTGATTTTTATTCACAAACTTGATTTATTATCTCTCCCTTTTGATTATATTTTATAAAACAGTTTTTACTGCTTTCAGTATAAATCTCATATGATTTTATCCAATCACCATCAACTTTATCATAAGTTATACCTACAGCATTTCCTGGGATTACTTCTTCTTTAATAATTTCAGTTTCAGGACAGTTAAAATTTAACTTTATTGGTGCTTCAAAGTTGGATTGTTCGTTGGTAGCACATCCACTTATCAGGATTACTCCAATAATTAAGACCCCAATTAATATTTTAGAGATATTAAATATATTCATAACATACTAAGTGTCTTTATATAAAATTTTATTATAATTCAGATATCGCAAACCACTGTTGCAGTATATTTTTCATTTTTTAACTCAACTTTGAATTTATAATTCGTAATTCCCTTCACAAGCGTTCCCCCTTTTTCTTTTGTGAATGGTTCCCCAAAAGCTGTGACTTTTCCTACAAACCCACCTTTTACTTCAGTGATTTTAACTTTAAACTTGCAGAGGAAAAGTTCGGTTATTTCACTTTCAGCGAGCAGAGTGGAGAGAAAATTGAAAAGCGCGTCTTCAAGAGTCTCGCTCTCAAATTCAAAAACCAGTTTCTCCTTTGGCTCAATTTCATCAATTTCGCATATAATCGAGAAAAGAGCTTCTGCTGAGTTTTCAAATAATTCTTCAAGTGTGAACCCGTAGGACTCAAACATCACATCTGAAGTCAGGTCTTCAATGAATTTGTATTTCATTTTTTAATTTGTTTTTAAAACAAGTCTATCCTTTAGGAGTTCTTAGCTTATTTAATTCAACGGGTTCCCTAATAATTTTTTCTTTAATTTCAAAACAATTATTTTTGAATGAAATAAAATCTACATGGAAATATCTGAGGTGATAACCTGCTTTTAAAGTGTTGGAATAACTTTTTTTCTGATTTGATGCAAGAAAACTTTTGTCTGATTTAACTTCAATTATTTCTATTTCACCATCAATTATTGGAAGTTGTTCATTTTCATCAAGTTCTTTAGAAGAGAAATTGCCTCCAAGACCATTCCAAAATGAAATTGAATTTAAATTAAGCTCATTAATAGCTTTTTTCATAGATATATTATTTCCTGTTTTTTTCATTTTAATTAAAAATCCATCTGGAATATTTTCCAATAATCTTGTTAACTTTTTAAATTTGTTTAAGAATTTTTTTGTAGGAAATAATCTGTTAGAAATAAAGAACATTCGTTCGTTTATAAAACTTGGATTAAAATTTTCAGATTCTGGAACAGAGAACCAAGTATTTGTTGTGTATATTATAATATCCCAACCATCTTTTTTCAATTTTGGGATTATATTTTTGTTAATATAATCTTGAATTAATCTTTCGGAAATATGACCTTTCAGATTGTTCAATTTTTTTGGGCTAAATGAATATTTCATAATAATTCATTTAGAAAAATGGTTAATATCTTCATACGCAGGTATATTATACAAAAGGAACTAAAAATTCTGCTTTCATCTTCTTGTTTGTTCATGCTGGCTACAGCTTTAGGTGGATTTCTAGCAAACATATATGGGTTTAAAAATATTATTTGCAATTATGTTA
>CAZLSF010000016.1:0-14333 GCA_964562245.1 uncultured archaeon
TTTTTGCATTATCAGAATGCAAAATTAATTCATGTTTTATATCTCTTTTTCCTTTGTGTATTTACCTCTACAAAAAACCTTAAAAAGGAAAATTATCAAAAATATAAGGGATAACTATAAAAATTAACATTTTTGCCTGTCTTTTAGATTCAAAATACAATTAATAGGTTCTCTCGAATATCCACCAAAACAACAAAAACTTTTGACATAAACTAATTGAAACAACTTAGATATTTATGGAAAATCAAAATTATCTGAAAAAAGCGGCTTCAGGAACTTTATTCGTCTTCCTTTTTAGTGTATTTGGAGCTATAGCCTCATACCTGCTAAGATTTGTTTTAACTTCGAATTTAACTCCCGCGGATTATGGATTATTTTATGCATGCCTTTCTGTGATTGGTCTGTTTGCTTTGTTTAATGATTTTGGATTATCTGGTAGTCTGACCTACCACATCTCAGAATTTAAAGCAAATAATAAACTTAAAGAATTGAAAAGTTCTATTTATTTTGTATTTTTTGTCCATATAATTTTCGCTTTAATTGTTACTGCTCTTATTTTTACTTTCTCAGAGTTTCTCGCAATAAATTATCTTCATCTTTCAGGAGATATTTCAAAAGGTATTGTTGTTCTAAAACTACTTGCAATCACTTACTTTATCCAGATTGGTTTTAGTACTTTTTATGGAATACTTCAGGGTTTCCAAAAAATGAAAACCTATGCTTTTGCGGAATTCTGCAGACTCCTATCCTGGTTTGGTTTTACATATTTATTTATCCTTCTAAATTTCTCCTATCTTTCGCCTGCTATTGGTTTCCTGTTTTCTTATATTTTTGTATTTATTTTATTCTCACCTTCAGTTTTGAAATTAATCCCTAAAGTAAAACTGAGTTTTAATAAAGAATTATCAAAAAAACTGATTTTATATGGTCTGCCTTTAATGTTATCTTCAGCAGCGGGATTGGTTATTGGTCGTACAGACACAATTTTGATTACTTTTTTCCTGAATTTGGAACAAGTTGGTATTTATCAAACAGCCCAGCCAACAGCAAGACTTCTCTGGTTTTTCTCGGGAGCATTCGCAACTGTATTATTCCCTCTTATAGTGGAATTAAAAACTAAAAAAATAAAAGGTCTTGAAAATGGAATTTCTTTGATTTATAGGTATATTTGGATTACAATAATTCCTTTGTCTTTAATGGCTTTCTCTTTCTCAAAAGAACTGCTTAACCTGTTCTTTGGTTCTTTTTATGCACAGGGTTCTGATGTTTTAAAAATCCTTGCAATTGGGGCTCTCTTCTTCTCAATAGTTCAGATTAATGGGGTTATCTTCAATGGATTAGGGAAACCTAAAAAATACACAAAAATAATCTATATCGGAGCAACAATGAATCTGATAGGAAATCTAATACTTATCCCTATTATCGGAATTACAGGCGCCGCAATGTCAACTTTACTTACTTACATTCTTATGTTTTTATTCAGTTTTGTGGAATTAAGAAAATTAATTAAAATAAAAATTCCTTTTAGAGAATGGATTCTTACTTTGTTCTCAGGTATTATTTCGCTTTTGTCTATCTATCTGTTAAAAAATCTGGTTATTACATCCAATCTCATTCTTAAAGTTATCCTCTGTTTTTCCATGTCTATTGGTTTATTTATTGGTTTATTGATTTTCCTTAAAGTAATTGACACTAAAGAGATTCTCAATTTAGCAAAACAAGTTATTAAAAAATAGATAATTTTTACTAAGTAATCATGTATATATATTTAAGTAATTTTTTTAGTGTTTTTATAATGGAACAAATAAAAATTCAAAATGTGGTTGTATCCGCGCATGTAGATGCTGTATTTCCTTTAACGAAAATTGCGGAAGAATATGTAGATGCTGAATATGAACCAGAAGCATTTCCCGGTCTGGTAATGAGATTAAAAGATCCCAACATCACAGCTCTTGTTTTCAGATCAGGAACTATTGTATGTGTTGGTTCAAAAACGGAAAAAGAAGCCAAAGCCGGAATAGAAAAAATAATGAAAATGATAAAAAAACTTGGTGTAAAAATAGAAGACAAATACAAGACAAAAATAGAGAATATTGTTGCTGTAGGTACTTTAGGATATGATTTAAATCTTGAAAATCTTGCTTTCAAAATGGAGGACTCTGAATATGAACCTGAGAATTTCCCAGGTCTTATCTGCAGATTGAAAGAACCAAAAGTATCTTTCCTTGTATTCTCAAGTGGAAGCATTGTTTGCGTTGGCGGGAAAAAAATAAGTGATGCAAAGGAAGGTTTGGCTTTGATTGAAAAAAAATTAAAAAAATATTCTTAATTTTCTACTTTCTTATGCTTAAATGTTTTATTTTTGATTTTGATGGAACATTAACAGATTCTATTAATATATGGGCTTCTCTTTTCAAAAAAATATTTAAAAAATACAAAATAAATGTTGGTGAAGAAGATATTAGAAATCAATTTGGCAAACCTTATACAGAAATTGTTAAATATTTTGCCCCGAAAAATAAAGAAGAAATGATAAAAGAATTTGAGATAGAAAAAAATAAAATTGGGATTGAAAAAATTAAACCATTTCCTTTTGTCGCAAAAACACTCAAACAATTAAAACAAAAAAATATGAAAATTGCGATTGCTACAGGAAATAATAATTATATGATTGACAAAATCCTTGAAAAATATAATTTGAGTAAATATATTGATTATCATATTTGTTCAGAAGAAGTTAAAAAAACCAAACCAAATCCTGAAATGATTTTTAAAATCCTGAAAACTCTGAAAATTGAAAAAAATAAAGCAATATTTACTGGGGATTCTCCTTATGATATCCTAATGGCAAAGAATGCGAAAATAAAATCCTGCGCTGTTCTTACAGGTGTGTTAAATAAAAAATCCGCTGAAGAGATAAAACCAGATTACATCTTTAAAAATATTAAAGGTGTTCTTACACTAATAACTCATTCCAAACCTTAATTGATTTAATAATTAATCTATTATTTCCACTTCCATTTCATCCTTCAACTTCTTAGTAACCCTTATTTTTGTCTCTCCTGTTGGGATATCTATCTCTGTGAATCTGATATTTGAAAACTCTTTATTATATTCCTGATACCCACTATTACTACCACCATCTGTTGCCATATAGAAAGATATTTTATTGTCTAATAGTTTTATATTGCCTTTTCTCAATCTTAATTCAATTATTCTTGAAGAATTTATTGGCTCTGAGATTAAATCAGAAACCGAGAGAGATATATAATTCACCATATTTTTTCCCTGTTCAAAATCCATTTCTTGTATCTGTTCATGCATTAAAGGAACGCCGTAGTGTATCACTAGACCAACTATAGATAAAGAAACCATGAAAACCAAAACCGCAGACACTACAACATCCATAAATAATTTTTATTTAAATCTACAAAACCCCTGTTCTTTAAGTTGTGTGGCAAATTCACTGTCAAGTTCCTTTTCTTCTTCTTTTTTGAAAGAACATATTTCCCCTGTAGGTGTTATAATTTCAGGAATGTCTAATAAAAACACTACTTTTAATTTGTCTTCTTGCAATTTATTCTCGAAGGATTTGTTTGTAGTGGTTTTTTTAACATGTAAAGAATCAATCTTATCTTCAGTTTTTACATTATGATGTTCTTGTTCATTATTTTCTGATTTTGTTTCTTTTTCTTCTGAATTTGTATTTTCTGATTTTGTTTCTTTTTCTTCTGAATTTGTATTTTTTTCTGATTCTGTTCTTCCGGTTTCAGATTGTTTATTAAATAATCTTTCAAAAGAATTGTTATATTTTCTCATTACTTCCACCATATTTAAATATAATTCTTTCTCTATACCTTCTATATTATCTGGAATTTTATCTGTTTTATAAAATAATCCCGCTAAATTTATGATTTTCTTCCTTCTCAAATCATACAAACTCTTGATTAAATTCTTTGCTGAAATTTCTTCGTCAGACCCTTTCTTTAAATTAAGATACTCAGCAACAATTGTTGAAAAATTTTCAGGTAATTTTTGTAACTTATCTTGTTTTTCAAGTTGTTTTAATTCCCTTATTTTTTCATATGTTAACATCATACTTCAAATAATGTAGAAAAATGATTTTTTAAAATATCAAATGGTTTTTTTGCGATTGCCAGCCTAATTTCTCTTGTTCTTCCGTACCTCCCTTTTGAAATAACTTTTGTTGAAATTATTCCAAGCATATTAAGTTCTGATATTAAATCAGAAATTCGCCTCTGTGTTAAAATTCTATAATTATTTCTCTTGCAGAGTTGGGTGTAAATTTCATAAACATCACCAGTTAAGATATTTTCCTTATTTTTTTCAAATAATTTTAATATTGAATATAATGTTAATTGTGAATGTCTTGGCTGCAGTTTTGCTAATTCCACAATTCTGTCTAATTCAATTTTTTGTTCCGCCATACTAACATGTTTTTCTGTTATTTTTGTTTCATCATTTCTTTCAGCAATTTCCGCAGCAACTCTTAGCATGTCCAAAGCTCTTCTTGCATCTCCTTGTTCCTGAGCGGCTATGGCAGCGCACTTCCTTATAACACCTTCAGAATAAACATCTTGTTTGAGCGCTTTTTTCGCCCTTTCTTCAATTATATCATTTAATTGAGGGGCATTATAAGGAGGGAAAATGACTTCTTCCTCAGATAAAGAACTTTTTACTCTTGGATCTAATTTATCTGTAAATGAAACATCATTTGAAATTCCAATAATGCTTATTTTTGAATTAACTAATTCTGAATTTATCCTTGTTAAATTATATAAAATTTCATCACCTATTTTATTTATCATAACATCAAGTTCGTCCAAAGCGAGAATAACTATTTGTTTTTTTGAATCCACTATTTCAAATAATTTAGTATATAATGTTTCTGTTGGCAGACCTGTATCCGGAACCTTAAAATTCATCTCTTTTAGGATATATGCCAACATCCTATATTCTGTATCAGATACTTTTCTTAATTTGCAATTAATATAAATTGCATTAAAGTTTGAAGTATTTGCCGCGAACATTTCATTAAATATATATTTTATAACTACTGATTTTCCTGTTCCTGTGGTGCCATAAATAAATAAATTTGAAGGTTGCTCTAATTTCAAAGAAGGAGCGAGAATTTTTGCGATTGTTGAAATTTGTTCGTCTCTATGAATTATCTCTTTTGGCACATAGTTATGAGTTAATAATTTTTTGTCAATAAAAAAACTTTCTTTATTCAGATATTCTGAAAAATAATTCTTAAGTTTCTCTTGCATACCTATATTTCCTTTGGAAGTATATATAGACTTCCCGACAGGAAAATATATTATTTAGTATTGGTGTGTGACCCCCTTATTTCCACTGGACTTATTATAATTATATTTATTGATAATTATTACAATGTAATATTTATAAATATATAGTTATATAGTATATTTCTTAAAAAAGATACGAATATTTTTTAGAAAATTAATAAAAATATAGAAAATTATTTTTTTAATTTTAGTTTTACCTGTCTACCGACAAGAAATTTATTTTGAGTTCCATAGGAAACTAAAGGGTCAGACTAAGATTTTATCAATAAAGTTCGTGTTAATGGTGTGAGATTATAAGTATATGTTTTGCCAGATTTTTTTCTTTCAACATAACCTTCAACTGCAAGTCTTTTTAACAAATTATTTACTGCTCTTAAAGCGTGTTTTTCTGAGGGATATTCAGTTGTGAATTCGATAAGTTTGTTTGGGGTTATTGGCTCGTGTTCAAGAATAATTTCTATTATTTTTTTCTGTTTTATAGATAAATTTTTGATTTTTCCAATATCATTTACTTTTTCAATTTTCTCTGGTTTTTCTTTTATATTTATTATATTTATATTTTCAGAATTATTTTCTATACCAGAATTTAGTAATTTGTTACATAAGACTATAATATCTCTTGGAAATCCTCCTGTCCTGTTATAAATATAATCTATGGTTTCTGGTGTAAATGGTTTTATACCCCTTCCGCCAACATATTCAATTCTTTTTCTTATTAATTGTTCTGTTTCTTCTTTTGTCAGAGCATTAAGTTCTATTTTTTCAATAATCCTTTTTTTAAGGGTTTCCAAGTTTTTTGTCAGGATTTCATCAAATACAGGGAGACCAGAGAAAATTATAGATAGATTTTGAACTTGATCTGATATTATCCTGAGCCATTCTAATACTTCTATACTTGCTTCATGTATTTCATCTATATAGAGCACTTTAGGTTCTCTTATTATGTTGTTTAGAAATTGCGGAACATCTTCAATTTTTTTTGGTTTTTTTATAAATATTCTTGTAAATAAAGGCAATTCTTTAATAAATTCATCAGAGATATTAATTAACTGGGATGTTTGTCTTGGGGGTTTACTTAGGAAAATGAATTTATTATTTTTGGAAATTAAATAAGTGATCAGGCTTGTTTTTCCACTTCCGGTTGCGCCGCTAATTAATATTAGTTTTTGTCTTTGTTCTATATTTTTTAAAATACTTGTTATTTGTTTTTCATATCCAACAAGAAGAGAAGGATTAATCTCAAGCGTAAAAGGGTTTTTGGATAGGCCTTGTTTTTCCAGCCAGTTTTTATAATTTTCTATTTCTCCCATAATATTCAAGTTCACGTGAACTTCACACCAAGTTCACGTTTATATTTTTTATTCACGTGAACTTCACATCAAATTCATTTCTCTTTTCTTAAGTTCACATCAAGTTCACGTTTGGAAACCAAGTTCACGTGAACTTACTTAAGATTTATGTAACCTCTTTGTTTTGGCTGTAAACACCAGTATTTTTAAGATTTAAGTTCACACCAAGTTCACGTTTGTATTTTTTATTCACGTGAACTTAATTGATTTATTGTGCACAATAAATATATATTTATTTAAATAATATATAAAAATTTATTCAATAGATTAATTAGTTATGATTTTACTTTAAGTTTTTATAAATTAATTAGTTCACACCAAGTTCACGTGAACTTCACATCAAGTTCACGTTTGGAAATTAAGTTCACGTGAACTTCACATCAAATTCATTTCTCTTTTCTTAAGTTCACATCAAGTTCACGTTTGGAAACCAAGTTCACGTGAACTTACTTAAGATTTATGTAACCTCTTTGTTTTGGCTGTAAACACCAGTATTTTTAAGATTTAAGTTCACACCAAGTTCACGTTTGTATTTTTTATTCACGTGAACTTCACACCAAATTCATTTTTCTTTTCTCAAGTTCACACCAAGTTCACGTTTGTATTTTTTATTCACGTGAACTTCACACTAAGTTCATTTTTCTTTTCTTAAGTTCACACCAAGTTCACGTGAACTTTATATATATTTTACACTCTTTTTATTATATTTATATCTTATCCATATAACACCCACATAAATTTCATCTAAATTATATTGATTTTAGATTTATTTTTTCCTTTTTCTCAAGTTCACACTAAGTTCACATAAATTTCACACCATATTAATCTGAGATTCTATTTAGAAATTATATTTTTTTAGATAATTTCAGGAAATTAAAAATATCATTTAGCCCTTTTTTTTCAGCATTTTCTATTATCTTTGGTTTTAATCTAATAATTCTTAATCCAAAATATCCTCCATTTTTATCTTTTACACCAATATTTTCTATTATTTCAGATAAGGTTTGGTTTATATAATAATGCACTGTTGATGGAGCAATTCCAGTGTATTTTGAAATTTGCCTCAACCACAATCCTTCAGGATGTTTTATCAAAATATTCAGTATTTTACTTATTTTCTTTTTGTCTTGGGTTCTTACCATAAATAAATGTATTAATTATTTATAATTGAACAGTGTTCAGTAATTATATCAGACTATATTATAATCAGGAAAATACTAAAGAATATACCGCAATTAAAGCCATTATCGAGAAAAACCGACAAAAATAAATCCTTCAAACAAAAATAACTATAACATTATTACAATGTAATAATTCCATTTTAAATACAAAATATAACTCAAGTTTGACACTTCCAAAAATTCGAATTTGCGGTTTTTGCAGCTTTCTTACGCTCTAAACTCTTATTTTGAAAAATTCATATCATTTTAATATAACCATCTTTTTTCAAATTCCACCTCCTTTTACAGGTTTACTGCCTTTTTGTGAAATAAGTATCAATGTTGAGATATAAATTGTTCTTTTTTACTAAGTGTAATTTATAATTACAAAGAGAATATATAAATGGATTAAAAATGTCAAATTATATTTTTGTAACAGGTGGAGTTATTTCAGGTTTGGGAAAAGGTATTGTAACTTCATCACTTTCAAGAGTGTTAATAGCAAAAGGATACAAACCCACTATAATAAAAATAGATCCTTATGTAAATATTGATGCAGGAACATTAAGACCCACGGAACACGGGGAGGTCTGGGTGACTGAAGATGGCGGAGAAACAGACCAGGATTTAGGACATTATGAGAGATTTCTTGGATTTCCACTCACAAAAAAACATAATATCACAACAGGTCAGGTTTATTATAAGGTTATTAATAGGGAGAGGAGAGGTGATTATCTTGGAAAAACTGTTCAGTTAATCCCACACATAACTGACGAGATTAAGAGAAGAATAAAAGAGGTTTCAAGTAAATCTGGAGCAGATATTAATCTGATAGAAATAGGTGGAGTTGTGGGTGATTATGAGAATATCTTGTTTTTAGAAGCGGCTAGGCAATTGCAAAGTGAAGAAAAAGTTGTTTTTGTTCATGTTTCTTATGTGCCAATCCCTGAAAAACTCGGTGAACCAAAAACAAAACCAACACAACAATCTGTAAGATTATTAAGGGAATTGGGGATTTTCCCGGATTTCATTGTTTGCAGGTCTCCTAAAGAATTAGATAATGTAAGGAAGGAAAAAATATCTTTGTTCTGCAATATTTCAGAAGAGAATATAATCAATAATCCTGATTTAGAAACAATTTATGAATTACCTCTTGTTTTTGAGAAACAGGAATTTGCAAAAAAGATTTTAAATAAATTAAATTTAACTGAAAAACAGATGGAATTATCAGAATGGAAAAATAAAGTAGATATATTAAAAAATGCTGAGAAGGAAGTGAATATAGGTATTGTTGGAAAATATATAAGTACAGGAAATTTTGAACTGACAGATTCTTACATTTCTGTTGAAGAGGCGGTAAAACACGCAAGTGTGGCTCTAAATATAAAACCAAACATTTTCTGGGTAGATTCAACAAAAATAGAACAGAAAATTTCAAGTTTGGATGGAATTATTGTTCCTGGTGGATTTGGATCTTCAGGGGTAGAAGGGAAAATTAAAGCAATAAACTTTTGCAGGAAAAATAATATTCCTTTTTTAGGTTTATGTTTAGGTTTGCAATTAGCTGTTGTTGAATTTGCAAGAAATGTATGCGGGCTTGAAGGAGCTCATTCAACAGAGATAGACAAAAACACAAAATACCCGGTTATAGATATATTGCCGGAGCAGAAGAAAATAAAGGAACTTGGAGCAACAATGAGGCTTGGGGCTTACCCAGCCGAGTTAAAGCAGGGAACAAAAGTTTATAATTTATATAATGAATTTAATTCTATCAAAGAAAATAAAGTTTCTGAGAGACACAGACACAGATATGAACTAAACCCAGATTATTATAAAATTCTTCAGGAAAATGGAATGGTGTTCTCAGGTGTTTCCCCAACCAAATCTCTTGTTGAATTTATTGAGTTGCCTGATAATAAATTTTTTGTTGCCACACAAGCGCATCCTGAATTAAAATCTAATTTATTAAATCCTTCTCCTTTATTCTATGGATTTATTAAAAGTTGTATAAAATAATTATTGAATTTTTTCATACCTTCTTGCTTTGACTAATGGAAAGGAAATTACAAAGAAAATAATTAATCCTGATTATGAAACCCCGGAACTCAATAAAATTGTAAAAATTAAACAAAAGTAAGATAACATTAACAATATATGCTAATTTATTGAAGAGTCCTAAATTTCAACCCCTATTATATATTTTATAACTTATATTTTGCTAAATTTTTTCAACTTCTCTCGCAATTAATTCCAGATTGCCTTTATAATTACCCACTTCTCCAATAATCTCAACCACATCTCCTTTCTTGAAAGAATTTTCTTTGGAATTAAAAATAATAATTGTCAGGGTTTTTTCATTTCCTCTAATATCCAAAAACATAGTCTTTGATTTTTCTATAAAAGTGATTTTTGAGATTGTTCCTTTTGTTGAAATAACTTTCCCCACCAGGTTTTTATCAATAGAATCAATCTCAACAAATTCAGGGTTTACGAAAATACAGATAAGATATAAACCTATAAGACCGAAGATAATTGTAAATAATGATAATTTAATTAATTTTCTTTCTGAAAACATAAAATAATAAAAACAAAAATTACTTGCTTATTGAAATCTCTATTGTTGAAACATTTATTTTTCCTCCTTCTTTTGCTTCTACTTCCTGTGTCCCTATTTTCACTTCACCTATTTTTGCGTCTTTCGCAAATTTATTCTTCACTATCTGTACAATATCCACTGCGCTGCTGATTGATTTACCTCTTGCCTTTACGATCACTTCACCTTTTTCTTCTGATAGTTGAGTTATGACTGCAAGGACATAACTCATCAAAGGCTTTTTTCCAACCAAAACTTCGTTATCTGCCATGTTATATACTAGTTCGTTAGTTAACAACATTTTGAATCATTGAATTAACTACTCACTTAATAAATTTAGATTAAAATTTTAAATATCAATTGTTATCTGTTTTGCAAAGTGTTCACCAGATAAGTTTTCAGTAAAATAACAAAAATACATTTGAAAATTATAATTATTAAATTATGTTCACAGAAATAGAACTATTTAATTTCCGGTCGCATAAGAGAACAAAACTAGAATTTTCAAAAGGAAACAATGTATTTATAGGTATTTCAGGTTCCGGGAAATCAAGCGTTTTGGATGCAATATGCTTTGCGTTATACGGGACAATGCCAAAATTGCAGAAGAGGAAGATAAAGATTTCAGACCTGATAATGTCAAAACCTTTTATAGAAGAATCAGCCAAAATTATCCTGCGATTTGAAATAGACAATAATAAATACGAGATTACTCGTGAGATCCATACAGGCAAGTCTTCAGGCGCAGAATTAAGAAAAAACAACAAATTAATTGCAATTAATCAATCACAGGTTACTGAAGCGGTTGAACATATACTTAAGATAGACTATGATTTATTTTCAAAGGTAATTTACGCAGAGCAAAACCAGATGGATTATTTCCTCACAATCCCGCCGGGGAACAGGATGAACCACATTGATGATTTATTGAAATTATCAAAATTCGAGTCCGCAAGGTCAAAAACCAATTCAATCATAAACAAATTCAAAAATCTTAAATCTGCAAAATCAGACACAATTATTTCAATTAAGGAATCTGAATTAAGGGATAATAAAAAACAGGTCGAGTTGAGTTTAATTTCTCTAGAAACTGAAAGATTGCGTTTAGAGGAAGAGATAAAAAAAACAAACAATTTGTTAAATAAAAATGAACTGATTTACAAAGAATCTGAGAAATTGAAATTAGAATTTGAATCCAAGAAAAAACAATTTATTGAACTTGAAGCAAAAATCTCTGTTTTAAGAAGTGATTTGGAGAAGGAGGATATTGGAAGTATTTTTAAAATAGAAAAAGAATTTGAGAAGAAAAAATCAGAACTTGAAGCAATTGAAAAAAAAGAACTGGAACGCGAGAGAAAGATTTCAAGCCTTGAATCCACTTTAAAGGAACTTAACCATTCAATAACAGATAAAAAAATCGCGCATGAATTTCTTGCGGGATTTGATATGAATAAATTTGAGTTATTGAAAACAAAGATGGAAGAACTAAAAGAATTTCTGGTTGATAGGAAATTAAGAAAGAAGACACTTGATGAAGCAATCAAAAGTCTGGATAAAGTAAAAGGCACCTGTCCCACTTGCGACACGGAACTTAGTGAGGAAAAAAAAGAAAAACTGATAAAATCCAAAAAAGCGGAATTGGGCGAATTAGACAAAGAGATTATTAATTTTGAAAAACAATATTCTGAGATAAAAACCAAATTTGAAATAGAAAATAAGAATAAAGAAAAAGCGACCTTTTTTATTAACAGATTAAAACAACTTGAAAACACAGAGGAAGAGTGCGAGAAGATAAAAAATATGCTGGCAGAGCTTAAAACAAATAAAATAGATTATTCTAAATTAAAAGAAGAATATCTTGAATTAAAAATGAATTTAGAGAAATGGAAAATACTTGAGATGAAAAAACAAAAATTAAAAGAATTTGAGGAAAAAAAGATTTTGCTTGAGAAAGCGATAAAACAGATTTCATTTAATGAAGCAGTATTTGAGAATCTCGGGAAAGAAGTTGAAGAATTAAAGAGAAATTTATTAGAGTTGAAACTAAATTATAAACACAAAGAAGAATTAAGAACTGAGAAACAAGAACTGATGAAACAAATGATAAAAGATATTAATTTTCTCGAAAAAACAAAAACAGAAATAGATTTTTTAGATTATTGTGTGTTTGTTTTGATTGATTTTTCAAATACTCTTGTTGAAATCCAGGAGGTTCTTAGGAAAGAATTTATTGAGACTCTTAATGAAGTAATGAATGAGATATGGGATTATGTGTATCCTTATGAAGATTATACAAGAATAAGATTTAGAATTGAGGATAGGGATTATATTTTGCAACTCTGCGACCTTAAAAATAAATGGATAAATGTGGATGGTTTTTCTTCAGGGGGAGAAAGATCAATTGCATCTATTGTATTGAGAATTGCACTATCTGTTGTTTTAGCCCCTTATATGAAAATCCTTGTTTTAGATGAACCTACTCATAACCTAGATTCAAATACAATAGATAATCTTACTGAGATATTCAGGACAAAAATTATAGATTTGCTGGATCAGGTGATTATAGTCACTCATGATGAAAGACTTGTTCAAGCAGGAACCGGCAGACTATATGAATTTATAAGAAAGGCAGGGAAAAAAGAACCAACTGAAATAAGACAATTGACGATTAATTAGATGTTTGAAGATTGTTTATTTATAATTAATATCTTATTATGTTAAGATCTTTTTTCAGGAAAAAATTGCGTGTAAAAGATGCGATGACAACCGAATTGGCGCAAGTATCGCCAAACACCACAATTCAAGCCGCTGCAAAGAAAATGGAAGAATTCAGAGTAGGGAATGTTCTTGTAATTGATAAAGGCAAGTTGGTAGGACTTGTGTCTGAAAGAGATATTACAAGAAAAGCAGTTGCAAAAAATAAATCTTCAAAAACAAAAGTAAAGGATATAATGGAGAGTCCAGTAAAATATATTTCTCCTGATGAAGACCTTTTACATGCTTCGGATAAAATGTTGATGAATAAAATAAGAAGACTACCTGTTGTGGATTTGGAGAAAAAAGAAGTAATAGGGATAATTACAATGAAAGATATTATGAGTGTTTTACCTACATTTTTACTTGATAAGATAGATTGGTTAAGGATTCACCCAGGAGGAGAAGCAAAAAAACAAGTAAAGGGAATATGTGAGGTTTGTGGTAAATTCACAAATAATTTAAAATTCTCAAGAGGTTTATGGGTTTGTGAAGATTGTGAATAATTCATTCTAGATGGATTAAATCAACCAATATTTTCTATATTAAATTTGTGAATATTGTAAATTTTATTCTTAAATAGGTTTAATATCTTACACTTCATTCATCTTTCAGATAATACCTTATTAACAGAGGTTAATGAATGCGATGCAAAGTGAGCGAAGCGAACGGAGTTATTTCATTTTGCGGTTGCTTGTTTTTAATTTCTATTAATTTCATGAAGAAATCCATATTTCTCTTGACAAATCTTAATTAAATAGTCAATAGAAATTTTTTTATCTACACCTATTACTCTGACGGACAGCACCAATAATAGGTTATAGGATCACTTAGGCAGCTCCAAGCCTTACCATAGTTTGTGGTACCCCCTACACAAAGACCAGTGTCAGTTGAACAACCATCAGCCGGCACATCAGGTGCATAAAGATGAGCCCCAGCAGTAGCAGCACATGGTTGTTTATTCCATATCTTTACATCATTCATATTCTGTGTCCACTGTGTTTTACAACAAGCTAAGGCATCTTCCGCTGAAGCAGTTGACTTGACAACCACACTATAACTTTTATCAACTGTTTTACTCCATTTTCCTGTTGATGGATTAATTTCTCTAACCCATCCACTCGGACATCCATCTATTCTCCACATA
>CAZLSF010000017.1:0-12963 GCA_964562245.1 uncultured archaeon
CTGAGAGTTCATAGGGGTAATGTTTTTTAAAATCCTCCAGATCAACAAGTTTGATATATTTCTCGCTAATTTTCATTTGTTCTTCTTTTCCTATTTTTTTCATCTCCAAACCAAAAGTAACATTTTCAAGCACTGTTCTCCATCCAAACAATGAAAATTCCTGAAATACTAATCCCAAAGCAGAACTCACTTCTTTGATGTTTTTGTCATCTAATTTTATGCTTCCTTTAGAAGGATGCTCCAAACCCATGATTATTCTCAGCAAAGTTGTTTTCCCGCACCCGGAGGGACCGACTATTGCTATGAATTCTGATTTTTTTACATTTAAGTTGATATTGTCCAATACTAATAATTTTTTGCTGTTTCTTCTAAATGTTTTGGACAGGTTCTTTAATTGAAGTTGATACATAATTATATTTGTCTTATATTTGTTCCTTTTTTCCATCTTAATAAATTCGTTTCCGCGTATTTAAGTAGTCTATCCATTAACAGACCCATTACCCCCAGTATAAGCATATATAATGCAACCCTATCCATCATATGAAGGGAATAATATTGCCACAGCATATTTCCCACACCCACATTACCCAGACCATAGTTATCCAGTCCAAACATTTCTGCTGCAACAACGCACATCCATCCAATACCAATAGATATTCTGATACCTGAAAGAATATAAGGGAAAGAAGAAGGCAAAGCAACATATCTTATCAGATCAATGTTTTTTTTGCAACCCAATACTTTTGCTGCTTCAACAAGTCGTTTGGATGTATTGCGAAACCCGGTGTAGGTGTTTGTCAAGATAGGAAACAATGCTCCTATAAATATAATATAACCGGCAGAGTAATCTGAAAGCCCAAACCAGATTATTGCAAAAGGAATCCATGCCAATGGAGGTATTGGCCTGAGCATTTCAATAATTGGATCAAATAATTGGTCTGCGTTTCCATACCACCCCATTAATGCGCCAATCGGAATTCCGACAATAAGAGCGAAAAAGAGACCGGTTGACAGATGAAGCAGACTTACTGCGATATCTGTTGGAATATTAGCGGATAATTCAAAAAAGGCTTTTATTACCTCACTTACAGTCGGAAGTATTAAGGGGTCATTTATAAGATATTGTGAAATTATCTGCCAAAGAAATAAAAAGAAAAGAATGGAGAATATCTGGATTTTATTTTTTTTGAGGTTGTTCATAAGCATAGATGTAATTCATTTTTTATTATATTTGATTATAAAAACTCATATCAAATAAATCTTCTTGTTTCGGCATTTTTTCAATATAACCCAGATCATATTGAACTTTTGCAAAGGAAAGCACAGAATCAACGATTTTTCTGGGGTCTGTTACCCATGCGCCATCCCAATGTTCCAGTGAATAATCAATCACTTCTTCTGAAAGCTTTATTTTTTTTGCGCATATCTTTTTTGCGTCATCTGTGTCTGAATAAATATAATTTGTTGCCCTAATATGGGTATCAAGAATTTCTTTTACTATCTCAGGATATTCTCTTATTAATTTGCCGCTTACAACAATAACACAGCATGCGTGATCAGGCCACATTGCACCGGATAGCTCTACCATTTTTCCTTTTTTATCAAGTTCTATTTTTGAAGGGGAGGGAGCCGGGAGAAATACTCCGTCTATCTGTTCCGCTTCTATTGCGGTTATAGCATCGCCCGGACCCATAGCAACAATTCTTAAATCTTTATCAGGATTAATATTGTTCTGTATTAGCCAGTGTTTAAGGACGCTGTCCTGAATTGAACCTGGAGGAAATGTTGCGATTTTTTTGCCGATAAGGTCATTCGGACCTGTGTAATTATCCGCAAGTTCTGGTGTTAATACAAGTGCGGAACCGCTAATCTGAACTGCAGCTATTATCTTTGCGTCAAGACCTTTTGAAATGGCGCTTATTGCAGGCGCAGCACCCACATAAGCAATATCAAGTTCTCCTCCAAGCATTGCATGCATTTCCGGGGGACCGCTTGGGAATAATTTATCTTTTGTTTTTGTAATCCCATATTTGCTAAAAATTTCATCCCACCATCCTTTATCCATTGCTATCATTTCAGCAACCTGATGTGTGCTTGGCTGGACACCAATTGTAATTGTATTTAATTTTTCTTCCTCTGCCTGCTGCTGGGAGGTGCATCCGCTCAGGCCAACAATCAGAAGAATAGTCATTGCAATATATTTGTATGATTTATTTTTCTTCATAATTCATTATTTAAAACAACAAATACTTTGTTATT
The DNA here is from genome assembly GCA_964562245.1 of uncultured archaeon. Taxonomy (GTDB): domain Archaea; phylum Aenigmatarchaeota; class Aenigmatarchaeia; order QMZS01; family QMZS01; genus QMZS01. The sequence goes on from CAZLSF010000017.1 coordinate 2,260, forward strand.
TTGAGCACAAAAAGGACTATCAGGAGATATCTAACTAAATACTTAACTTTTGCGGTATTTAAACCCCTATCTCAATAGCATCTATAATATTTGATTCACATCCACATTCTTTGATGCATTCCAATACACCTACAACACAAGAGATTCAAGAAGATCTTTACTCGTTTCTCTGCATTGCGTCCCGATTGTTCTATCGGATTCCAATCCTCTATAAACTTTGCTCTTGCAGATATCTAATTTTAGAAGGGAATATCCCGAGTTCACAAGAGACCAGTATCTCCCGGTTCCTTCAACCGACCTCAGTTGACAACCCTCAAACTTAGATTCTGTTTTGTGTCTTTATAAAATTCCCGCAACTGTTTTGTTTTCGCTTGCAATCAACCTATAATATTATTGCTTGAATCTTTGCAGTTGGTGGAAAGAAAAAACATCCTTAAAAGAATCCCTGAACTGTTTTACAACTTTTAGAAATTCTATTATTGGCAAAGCATAAATAGCATATATACCACAAAAGTTAAATATTTAAAGAGTCCAACCAAAATTATGATAAAATCACCTCAACAACAATTCAACCTCAGCTGGCTTGTATTTCCACTTCTCAGGCAACAAATGCTCTTTTATATAATATTTTCCAAGTCTCCTGATTTTGGACTCTGTTAATTGTAATGACCTTTTGTTGTGATAATCTTTTTTATTCTCAATCAGATGTTTTCTCAGGTTTATTGCCTTTTTAAATAAATTCATCAAATCTTCAGGATAATCTTCTTTAATCCCATTTTCTTCAAGAATTGCCTGCAATTTCTTCCCTGTTGATAATTTAATTGAAGGTACACCATAAGAATCTCTTAAAATCAGCCCGATTTCAGGTTTTTTATAATCTTTTTTCCTCAACTCAATAATTTTAGCAATTATCTCTTTTTTACCCATTTCTTGCCATTCAGGGACCTTGTTTCTGACTACTTTATCTGAACCGCTTTTTCCCTTTCTTCTAGCATACATCCGTGCCATAAGAATACATAAAAATAAATAATATTGAATACTCCTCTAAAAGATAGTTTCTTAAAATATTATGCAATTTAAAAAAGAAGAATATCCAATCAAGATACTTGAAAAGATAGGATTTATGAGAAGCAAATGCAAAGTGTGCGGAAAGCACTTCTGGAGCTTGAATCCAAGGGATTACTGCGATGATGATGAATGCAGGGTTAAATTAGGGTTGCCAGCTTATGATTTCATAGGAAAACCCGTGGGAAAAAAGAAAACCTATCTTGAATGCTGGGAAACCTTCAAAGAAATCTTTGGGAAGTTCAAACACACAGTAATTGGGAGATACCCAATAATAGCGAGATGGAGGGATGATGTTTTTTTTGTTGAAGCATCAATATATGATTTTCAGCCTTATTGCGTTTCAGGAGAAGTTGAGCCCCCGGCAAATCCTTTATTAGTCCCACAGTTTTGTTTAAGATTCAATGACCTTGAAAATGTAGGAGTGACGGGTAGACATTATTCTGGTTTTATAATGATTGGTCAGCATGTGTTTAACAAACCAGAGCATTTTATTTATTTTAAGGAAGAAGGACTTTTTTATATTTACAATCTGCTCACAGAAGGTTTTGGAATTCCAAAAGAAGAAATTTACTTCCACGAGGATTCCTGGGAAGGGGGTGGAAATGCAGGACCATGCATAGAATTTTTTGTAAGGGGGTTGGAACTTGGGAATCAGGTTTACATGCAGTACAAAAAAATAGGTGACAAACTTATTGAACTTGAAACAAAAGTTATTGATATGGGGGCTGGACTTGAAAGATTCCCATGGTTGTTGAATGGAACAGATACAAGTTATGAAATGGTTTTCCCAGAGACCATTAAATTTCTTGAAAAATTCAATATAACCAATGAAGAAAAAATTATCCTTGCGGATCATACAAGAACTTTGTTGATTGCCCTGTCAGACAACGCATTGCCATCAAATGTTTCAGGTGGTTATAATCTTAGAAAAATTCTAAGAAGATGTTTTTCAATAATAAGAAAAAACAAAATTGAGCTAAACCTCGTCGAACTTATGAAAATTCATTCAAAGGAATTTAAAATTTACCCTGAACTCAGGAAAGTAAACTTTGATTTTGTTGAGGATATTTTAAAAGAAGAAGAGAGGAAATACAGGGAAACAATCAAAGCTGCAATAAAAATCATAAAGAAAACAGAGAACTTTGATAAAAAAACAATGAAGACCTTATACCAGTCGCAGGGAATAACCCCAGAGATAATTAAAGAAGTAAAACCTGAGATAGAGATACCCGAAAACTTTGAAGTTTCAAAAAAACCAAAAAAGAAAGAACAGAAAAAGGTTTTTGATGTTAGTGGTCTGGAAGAAACCGAGAAATTATATTATCAAGGGAAAACCAGATGTTCTGCAAGAGTGTTAAAGGTAATTGATGCAGTGAAAAAAGGATCTGATAAACCAATGCCAAAAGAATCTGATAAAATAAGTAATGCGAATATAGTTACCGAAGATTATTTAAGAAATGTCGCAAAGGCTTTAAATTACAACTGGATTGTCTTGGATAAAACAGTGTTCTATCCAAAAAGCGGGGGACAGGACTGTGATTTAGGTTTGTTAGGGGAATGTGAGGTATTAGAGGTCATTAAGCAGGGAAATATAATCCTGCATCTGGTTAAAGGGAAACTTAACTATGATAATGGTGTGGAACTTGTTGTGGACAAGGAAAGAAGAAAACAATTGGTTCAGCACCACACTTCAGCTCATATTATCAACGGGGCTGCAAGAAGGGTTTTAGGAGAACATGCGCAGCAGGCAGGCGCGGAAAAGAAAATTGACAAAGCTCATCTTGACATGTTCCATTATAAGAAAATCTCTGATGAAGAAATTTCAAAGATTGAGGAACTCGCAAACACCTGTATTAAGGAAAACCATGAAGTTTTAGTTAACTGGTTAAACAGAACCGAAGCAGAACAGAAATATGGTTTTGATATTTATCAAGGAGGGGCAGTCCCGGGAAAAGAAATAAGAATAGTAAATATAAAAGACTGGGATGTGGAAGCTTGCGGGGGTTTGCATCTAAACAGCACAGGCGAAGCTGATATAATTGCAATAACAGGAATCAAAAAAATCCAGGATTCTGTTGTGAGAATAGAATTTCTTGCGGGAAAGGCGGCGAGAAATTATCTTGAAAAAATGGAAGAAATTTTAAAACAATGCGCGGAAATTCTTGATTGCGATGGAGAACAGGTTTTTAACAGAGCAAGAGAGTTGTTTGAAGAATGGAAGAGAAAAAGAAAGTAAAAGGGTCTATAAATTCAAGAGAATCCACGGACGCAAAGAATATTGCTAATGAGATAACAAAATATAAAAAAGAATTGTATGATGTTTTAGAAGAAGATTCTGTCGGAGAAACAAAAAGTATTTCAGAATTATCAAAAGAAGATTATGAATTGTTAAATAATTTGGTTGCTGATGTGGAAAGGGATGTTAAGAATTTTTTTGGAGTTACTGAAAATGTTCCTACACCAGATATTGAAATCTTAACAGGTTCTGATTATGCTCATTTTGACACGAGTAAAAAAAAGTTAAGAATAAATAAATATGTTCTAGAAGCTTATAAAAAAGAACCAGAAAAAATAAAATCCACTCTTGCAGAAGAATTGACTCATGCCTTGAGAGATTATATGAATCTAAGTGATTCTGTTGCTGTAGAAGAATTTTTTGGTCATCTGGCAAAACTAAATGAAGGTGATAAACTAGGTATTGGTAAAATTATAATGGAGAGATATAAAACACAAAGAGATGGTAAATGGTATTCTCCTGAAAAAGTGGAAGAAGTATGCGAAGGACTAAAAGAAAAATTAGATCATATTAGCGAGTTAAAAAATAAAGGAAATATGGATGAAGTTAGAGAATATTTAAAAAAATTTGAAACTGAATTAAATATTCTTAAAGATAATTTATCTTTTCAGTTTACTATTGCGGAACCTATTAAATATGGTAAAAAAGTAATATCTAACCAAACTCCTTTTGATAGGATAATTAGTTATTTTAATGACTTGATGGATGATAAAGTTTCATCTGATTGGGTGGTAGATAATATGAAAGATAATTTAGATGATATCTCAAAATACGTTGAGTTGCTTCATGATGTTATAAATCCTTATAAAGATATCCATCCACTCATAGGTTCAGGAAAGAAGCATTATAGTAAATATCTTAGCTATAAAATTCATGCTAGAGGATATTCCACTGCTGAAGAAATGTTTGATTCTATAGAATCTGGGAAAATAGACCCACATGATTTATTCTATAAAGACGCAAAAACAATCGATAAATATCTGCTTGATGGAAAGAAAACAGATTCTTTAAAGAAAATAGGCTACAAAGGATATGCGGAAATAAAGAATGTTGAAAGAGAGTTAAAAGATTTATATCCCGGGAAAGAACATTTAAAGGAAACTTATTCAAAAACAAAGAAAAGCGTGAACGATTATTTAAAGAAACTGAAAAAGTATCTTCCTATTTTAATTATTCTTTCTTGTTCAGTGCTGATTTTATCTGAATTGAACAGTTCTGCTACAGGTTATTTTACTCAAGCTCAGGCAACTCCGTTTGGTTATGGGTTTATAGCAAGTATTATAATTTTTATTATTTTGTTTGAGAAACGATTGTCCGCTAAATTTAAAAAGTAAATCCATCACCAATAATATTTTTTCAACTGTTTCTCTAGTTCTTTATAATTTGGAAGTATTTTTCCCAGTTCTGATTTAAAATCTTTTGAATGATTGAAATGTTTTAGATGAACCAGTTCGTGAGCCACAACATAATCGATAAGAGGAACCGGAAGACAGATTAATTTAGAATTAAAGAAAATCTTTCCATCTCTTTTGCAGTGCCCAAAACTTTTCAGGTTTTTTATTGAAACTGATTTTGGACATAATCCAAAAATATTGGAGAATTCTTCTGCTTTGACTGAGACATATTCAAGGGTTTCATCAGCGAGAAATTCAAGCAGAATATTCTCGGTTTTTCTTTTTCCGAATTTGTATATTTCAATTGAATTATCAAATATTTTTATGCCTGAATTTTTATCTTTTATCTCATTAATCCTGTATTTCTTCCCTTTGTAATAAACTGAGTCCCCCTCAAAAAGATTAATTGATTTTTCAAGTTCCCCGACTTTTCTATTCAACCAGTTTTGCTTTTCTTTTAGGAGAGTCTCTGCGCTTATACTCTGGTTATCAGGCAATGTAATCTCAAGGCAGTAATCCGGGTTTAATTTAAGATATGCGTGGCGGGTTTTTTTATATTTTATTTTGCAGTTTATCTCTTTGTTACCTATTCTCAGGAGCATAATATTGTTGAGTTTAAGATATTATTTGAAAAGGGATCAAATATTAATCAAGTAATTTTTTTACCTATATAGATACTTTTTATCCAATATTCAAGAAATATATTTCAAGTATATAGATATATATTGTTAATTTCAAGGTACTGTTCAATAATAGAAGATTCTGCAATCTCATATTTTTCAGTTATTATCTTTTTTAAATATTTATAATCTATTTCCAAGTTCTTTTTGTGTTCTTCGCACCAGGTAAATCCATATCTCATATATCCTGCCGGGTTTCTGCATAAAATGCAATAATATAAGTTTCTGTTTCGAATTCTGAAATCTTCGTATGATATCTTATTATTTTATTACCCACAACTATGAAATATGCTTTTAAGTAATTTCTTATTTTAAGGAAGTTTTTACGGAATAGATCCCACAACAAATTTATGAAATACGCAGTTGAATTCCAAAAATAGTTTAATTTATTAAATATTATGCAGGAAATAATGATTGGTCTGGAAGTTCATGTGCAATTAAACACAGAAACAAAACTATTCTGTCCTTGCTCCACAAAACAAGCGGAGCCGAATGGGCATGTATGCGATGTATGTCTGGGTTTCCCCGGGACAAAGCCTGTGTTAAATGAGAAAGCAATAGAGCTTGCATTGAAAATCGCATATGCTCTGGAACTGGAAATAAACAAGGAATTTATGTTTTCAAGGAAGACTTATTTTTACCCGGATTTAGCGAAAAATTTCCAGATAACTCAATATGAAATACCCATTGCCCAGAATGGCAAATTGAGAGTGGGGGATAAGGATATAAGAATCAGAAGAATTCATCTTGAAGAAGATCCGGCAAGAATCGTGAGAAAAGATGGTTACGCTTTAGTGGATTATAATCGAAGTGGAATTCCTCTTGTGGAGATTGTTACAGAACCTGATCTGAAAAGCCCGAGAGAGGCAAGATTATTCGTGCAGAAACTCCAGCAAATTCTGCAATTTATTTATGTTTCTGATTTTGACAAAGAAGGCAATATGAGGATTGATGCAAATATTTCCACAGTTAGATATGAAAATAAATATGATTATAAAGGAGGATTAAAAACAGAAAAAAAGTACGGAGAAAGAGTGGAAATAAAAAATATTTCTGGGGCAAAAGAAATTGAAAAGGCTTTAGGGTATGAAGCATTAAGGCAGAAAAATATTCATGAAGTAAAAATGGAAACAAGATTGTGGAATGAGAAAACAAAAACAACAAGCAGCGCGAGGGAGAAAGAAGGAGAGGCAGATTATGGTTATATTTTTGAACCTGATTTGCCAAAATTTGAACTTTCAGAGGGATTGTTAAAAAAGATACAATCAAAATTGCCTGAGTTGCCAGAGAAGAAAAAACACAGGTTTTTGAAGTATGGTTTGTCCGAAGAACTTGTAGATACTTTATTGACAGAACCTGAATTAACCCATTATTTTGAATATATGTGCGAGACCCATAACGAGAAAGCTTCAGCGGTGTTGCTTGCAAAGTACCTAAAGAAGACTTTGAATTATCACAACCTTAAACTAAAAGATGTTCCTGTGGATGTCAGGAAATTAAGGAGAATACTGGATTTATTACAGCAGTATTTAATTAGCGATGAGATTGCAGAGCTTCTTGTCAGGGAGATGGTTAAGGATTATATAGATGGTAAAAAGGTAAGAACTCCTGAAAAGATTTTAATTGATTTGAATTATGAAAAACCTTTGAAAGATGAACAGTTGACAAAAATAGTGAGGGTTGTTGTAAGAGAACACAAAAAAGCAGTAAAGGATTATCTTAATGGAGAGACAAAATCCATGGATTATTTAATCGGGCAGGTAATGAAAAAAACAAGAAGGAGCGCTGATGTAAAAAAAATCAGGGAACTGCTGAAAAGAGAATTGGATTAAGATGAAAGAAAATAAATTGGTTATTATTTCACTCGGGGGCTCATTGATAGTTCCAGATTCAATAGATACAAACTTTTTGATTGAGTTCAGGAAAATTATTTTGAGTAATGCCAGCAGGTTTATAATGATATGTGGGGGAGGAAAAACATCAAGAAATTATCAGGAAGCTTTGAAGCTAACCGCCAACCCAACAAAGGAAGACCTTGATTGGATGGGAATAAAAGGAACAATATTGAACGCAAATTTAGTCAGAATTATTTTTAGGGATTACTCGAATCCCAAAATAATAACCAACCCAACTGATAAGGTAGAATTTAATGAAAAGATAATTGTTGCTTCAGGATGGAAACCCGGATTCAGCACAGATTACGATGCTGTCATGTTGGCGGAAAATTTTGGGGTGAACAAATTAATAAATTTTACAAACATTGATTATATTTATGACAAAGACCCAAATAAATTTGAAGATGCTAAACCAATAAAAAAAATCTCATGGTCTGAGTTCAGGAAACTATTGCCTGATAAATGGAAACCCGGACTCAATACACCTTTTGACCCAATTGCGGCAAAGAAAGCTGAAGAATTGGGACTCAATGTTATTGTTTTAAATGGAAAAAATCTGAGTAATTTTGAGAATTATCTGAATGGAAAAGAGTTTGTTGGGACTGTAATAGAATAAATAAATTCTTGAATCTTGCTCATTAAATCAGAGGTTTAATAGGTGCTACTTTGATTGTAAGGCGGTTTGCTGAATAAACCAAACCCATAACCGTAGAAAGGCGGTTTACGACCTTTTCCTATAGATTCCTTTGGTAATCCTGAACCCGTTATTTCATCAGTGGGTTCAAGAAATCTACAGTCATATCTATGCATTTTTTCCATAATAATATGTTTAAATCTATATAAATAAGACTCATTTATACTGTTTAAGTAATAAAACGCTGTTTTCCTTCCTTTTGCAAAGCAATGAGTCTCTTTAATTAAGGCTCAATCTATATAATCAGAAAATCCCTTTGACAGGCTTTTTTTCTTTACTTTTTCTCCTTTTGGTATCTTAATTTTCCCAAATTTGGATTCATATTTGTCAATATTTTCCTTTAACAAACTAAAGAATATTTTTGCCTGTTTTGGTTCAAGGATAATTGAATTGTGTTTGATATTATAGCTAATCATTTGCTCATTTTGGATCATGTCCACTTTAGGAATTACCTGTGCAAAGTCCAGAACAAACTCTGTGGGATTGTTAAAAATAGCAAGATTATTCGCATAGAAGCTGTCTTTGTTCTGGTCTATATTTATCTTCACCTTTTTTTTAGTTTCTGCCATAATTAATTAATAAGACTTTAATAACTTTCTTGTTGTTGCGCTGGAGATTGCGCCTGATTTCTTGAAGAATAATAATATTTACTTAATGAAGCAAGTTTCATCTTTCTTTCCAGTTTTTTTAGTTTGTCTAAAAGTTCCTGATTTGTTTCTTCAAGTTTCTTGTTTCCCTCTTTTATTTTTGACCATTCTTCAGGTTCTTCACTGGTTTCAGAAACTTCGATGCTATCCATAAATTCCTTGAATTTTGTTGTAAGCGCTCCAAGATGATTGGACAAGCTACTTATATTTGCTATAAGTTCAGCATTAGTGTCTATCAAATGATCAACGGTTCTTTGGTTTTCTTTCATCATTTCCGCAAGGTCTTTCAGAACAGAATTATACCCCGGGGAACCATGTTCAATTCTTTCAAGTCTTTGTTCAATTTTTCTTAAAGGCGTAATAGGAACAACTTCATATTCTTCTACCATATATATACTTGATATATATTAATAATAACCTTTTATTAATTCTATAATATTATGGTTGATAGAGAGGAATTGCAGAAAAAAGCTCAGGAAATATATATGCATATAGAGATGTTAAATAAGGAATTTGAACAAATTTCAATGCAGTATGAGGTTATAAATTCCAGGATTGAGGAATCTGTGAAACTGAGAAAAGATGTGAAGGGTTTGATTGCGGGCGAGAGCTTCTCGCGAATAGGTTCCGGTGTTTTGGTTCCTTCAACAATCACAGAAGACAATTCTTTTTTAGTTGATGTGGGGAAAAAACTTTTTGTAAAAATGGATAAGGCTGAGGTTGATAAATACATCGGAGAAAAAATAAAAGGTCTGGAATCTGTTTTGCCTAAAGTATCGAGTCGGAGGAAGGAATTGCAGGATAATATTCAGAAAAATATGCTGAAGTTGCAGATGTTGCAACAATAAATTTTATTAAGTAATAATCAGTTAATACTTTAAATATAAATTAATTATATTATGGCAAAAACTTTAGAAAAACATCTTGAAAATGTTGACAGCGAACTTGCATCTTTAATTCTTAAATTAAGTACTATTGCAAAAGTAATTAGTGATGAACTTCCTTATCGAAGAGGTAAAGCAAATACTGAAAATGTGTTTGGTGAAGTTCAGCTTGTTGCTGATAAATGGGCTGATCAGTATATTACCAGTGAATTAAGAAAATCTGGAATGGTAAAGACCCTTGTATCAGAAGAGCAGCCTGAGATAGTAAAATTAAATGAAACCGGAACCTTCAATATAACCTTAGATCCTTTGGATGGTTCCTCAAATATTGAGAGCAATAATTCTGTAGGGATTATAATTGGAATTTACAAAAAAGATTTACCAACACAGGGAAAGAACATGGTTGCTGCAATGTATATTCTTTATGGACCTGCGATTACTTTGGTTTACGCAGTTCCGAACAGCGTCAATGAGTTTATAAATACCAAAAGAGGATTTATTTTAAAGGCTGAAAATATAAAACTTCCTGAACCCGGTATATTGTATGGAGTTGGCGGACTTAAGAAAGAATGGTTACCAAAATTTAAAAGTTATATAGAATCACTTGAAGCAAAGGGTCAAAAGTTAAGATATGGAGGTTCTTTTGTTGGAGATATGAACCAGATACTTCATTATGGGGGAATATTTGCTTATCCTGAACTTACTACAAAACCCAATGGGAAGTTAAGATTATTGGTTGAAAGCAATACCCTATCTTATGTAATTAAACAGGCTGGAGGAGCTTCTACAAATGGAAAATGTTCAATTCTTGAGATTGAGCCTGAGAGCATAACCCAAAGAGTTCCAACTTATATTGGAAATAAAGACCTTATTGAGAAACTGGAAGCGGCGCTTAAATAAATTTTCTTTTGAAAGAACTTATAAATAATAGTTTTTTGGTCTTTTTATTTGTTATCAAATTTTCATCTCATTTAACTATATTTTTAGACAAATACCTGTAAATGGATCACATCCACTGAAATTATCGCAGAACTCAATCGAAAAAGATTATTTCCTTTAGATACCGCAAAAGTTAAGCATTGATTAATTTTCTTACATTTTCTCAGGAACCTCAATCCCCAATAAATTAAGACATATTTCCAAAAT
>CAZLSF010000018.1:0-12031 GCA_964562245.1 uncultured archaeon
CTTACATTTTCTCAGGAACCTCAATCCCCAATAAATTAAGACATATTTCCAAAATTTTTTTTGTTTTTTCAACAAGTTTCAATCTAAAGTTTTCTTCATAACTACCAATGACTTTGCAGTTTTCGTAGAATTTTGAGAATGCAGTTGCAAGTTCAAATGCATAATTGCACAGAAGATTTGGTTTTAATTGTCTGGCAGTTCTGTTCAAAACTTCTTCAAATTCAAGGAATTTTTTCATCAGTTCTTTTTCATATTCGTTTACCTGAGTTATCTTTTCATCTTTTTTTACTCTGCGCACGTTGGTCTTTACATTTTTCAAGATTGAGTTGCATCTCACCGCCATATACTGGATGTAAGGTCCTGTGTTTCCCTCAAATTGAATTGCTTTATCCGGATTGAAATCAACATTTTTATTCCTCTCAATTTTCAGAATATCATATTTTAAAGCCCCCAACCCAATTTTCTTTGTTATTTTCAATATCTGTTCCTCGTCCAAATCCGGGTTTCTTTTTTTGACTTCCTTGCGAGCTTTTTCATTTATCTCTTCAATTAAATCATCAATTAGAATAAATTCTCCTGAACGGGAGCTCATCTTTGAACCTTTTAGGGTTATCAAACCATAATTTACATGTTCACAGTTTTTTGTCCATTTACACCCAAGCAATTCAAGTATTTTGAACAATTGCCTGAAGTGGTTGTTCTGGTCAGCCCCAACAACCCAGATTGATTTATCAAGTTTAAATTTTTTAAATTTATGGATTGTCAATGAAATATCCGAAGTGAGGTATACTCCTGTTTTGTCTGAACGAATCAGAATTGTGTTTGGTATTGTTGGGTCTTCTTTTTCAAGGTTTATCACTATAGCCCCTTCATTTTCAAAAGCATATCCTTGTTTCAGAAGTTTCTGCGAGAGTTTTTTCCCTTCTTCCTTGAAATCACTTTCATAAAAATAAACATCAAATTCAATTTTTGAGTTTTTGTAAGTTTCTTCAAATCCTTCTGTTGCCATTTTCACAATTTCTTTCCATTCATTTCTGAATTTTCCTGTTTTGTTTTCAAGTTCATATAATATCTTTTGTGAAGTATTGTCTAACTCTTCTTTACTTCCTTCAGCATGCAGTTTTGCATATATCTCTGCAAGTTCGTGGTCTATTTTTTTGTTTTTCTTAAGCCCATATTTGTCAACTGCGAGAACTGTTTTTGCAACCTGTTTTCCAAGGTCATTATAATAGTTTGCTTTTATAACATCATTTCCGCAATATTTCAAAATTCTTGAAAGAGAATCCCCGATGAAAGTTGATCTTGAGTTTCCAATATGCATTGCTTTGCAGGGATTTGGGTTTGAAAATTCTACCATTATCTTTTCCTTTTTCCCGGATTTTTTAAATTCTTCTTTAAAAATCAATTTAGATAATTCAGGATAATTGAACTTGAAATTAATATATCCTCCATCCACACTAACAAAATTGACAAAGTCAACTGGAAGAATATTCAGTACTTTTTTAAATTTATCTAAAGCCAATTTTGAGGGATTTATCCCTTTTTTCTTCGCTTCAATAAAACAGATATTGCAGGAGATATCCCCGAATTTCCCCGGAAACTGAAAATTTTCTTCTTTAATATCAGGGAATTCAGTTTTAAGTTCCTTTGCCAGTTTTTTAATTATTTTCTGTATCATAATTTAATTTAGAAATTATGAATACTGTTTATTTTTTATTTGTATTATCTATTCTCTCAACAACTCGAGAGCATCATCACAGGGGTCTATATTCAATGCAATTTCATAATTAATTTTTCTTTCAGCAATATTATTTATTTGTCCAAAATTATATAAAATGATTGAAAGTGATTTTAATTGATTATTTTAGAGTTTTTAGCAATATCTGGAAAAAAAGTGCAGATGCAAGTATGGAGATACTTATCCCAAATATTACCCCTATATATTGAAAAGAAATTGTAATGGTAATAAAAAATACCGTAAAAATTATGAAAATTTTTAAAGTAGTTATTTGATTTGTATATTTATCAGAAAGATCTAACATCTTCTTTATTATTTTATCATCTAATTTTTCATATAATTTTGAAGTAATTACCATACTGAATCCCAATATACCTAACCATAATCCTGCAGAGCCCTGAAAAATAAAATAAATAATAGAAGAATAATTTGAAATATTTATTGAATAAGTAATTCCCATCAGACTATCTGCTATTATTGGAAAGCTGAAAAGAAAGCATAAATAACCATATAAATTAATTGAACGGATGTATTTCTTTCTTTTAACCATATATAATATAATTAATTTGTTTTTATTATATCAAGAGGTTATGGGGATTGTGCAAGCGCAAAATTGACGCAAAATGTATTGATTGAGCTGAAGAAAAGTTGGATTTACAATGAAATCAGGAAATACGGGAAATTATAATGATTTTAATGGAGTAGGGGATAACTAATTATTTATGCGATACAGCAGAAAAAGGAAATTATGTAAAAACGTTAAAATTTTATGAAGCCGCTCAGATTATTCACAATTCAATTACACTGGAAACAGATATATGAAAAGCTTATGATGGATTTTTTGATGAAAATTGTGATGTGATTCGCAGAGAGGTTTACGGATTTTTATTACCGAGAAATGACCTTCTGTCATTGTCTACCTCATGCTGTATTCTGTTTTATCAGCCCAATATCTATGGAGCAACCCAATCTAAGTCCAGGTATACTTCGTATCGTTTAAACAGTTCATCATGATATTTTTTGTGATCTCTTTTATCCGCAAATTCAGGAATACTGTTAATTAATCTCTGTTTTTATCATATTATCCTAATAACATAGTTTATGAACAAGGAGTTATTCTATGATTTTGTCTGGATGGGAATTGCCATTGTTGGCACCGTGGTTATATCAATATCATTTGCTCTTTTGTTTGACAGTTCTCCTTTTTTAAGGAGTGTATTAAAATATTTGGGAATTTTATCAGAAGTTCTTGGTAAGGTTTTTTCAAATCCTCTTTCAATAATTCTTATTTTTGTTTGTTTGTTGATTGTTTTGTTTTTGATGAGTTTTGAAAAATCCGTAGAACCAGATTGATAAATAAATCCAATAATCAAAAGAAAATTTTCAACAATAATTTTACTTTGTTTCTTTACCAATGCTTAATTCAAGTTTACCTTTTTCATTCAACCTTGAGTGAAGTTCTATTTCATAAAACTGTGTTATAACTATAGTGAAATCTTCAGAAACAAATTTTTCTATTCTCCGTGTTTTTCCATCTGAATAACAATAAAGTTCTATGTGTGGTTTTCCCAGCAGGTCGGATATTGTCCCATGAAGAGTTGCGTCTTCAACATCAATCAATCCTTCTTTATATTCAATATATCTTAGTTTTCCATATCCTTCAAGAACTCCCGATTTAATTTCATAGGTTTCTATCAAATTTATTAAATCATCAAGAGTATCGTTTCTCGAAAGTTTAAGAAATACAATATTTCCTTCTTTTGCTGATATCATAATTAAATTCATACTTTCTATATATTCAAAGTTGAGAATATATTTGGATAATTCTCTCTGAAAAATCTATTTCATAGAACAATTTTTGACCGATAATTGAACAAACATAACCCTTCTTTCTTTAATCACTTGATTGTATATGTTTTAGAAAAAAATCTATCTTTTTTTTCATTTTTTCTACTGGAATAATTTTTTTGTTGTAAATCTTTAACATTTGTTTTTTGTGAATTTCAAAAAACCAGTTTATTTTATTCATAAGGAAATTATATTTTTTGTTTTCATTCATTTCATTATATTGACCAAATTTATAATCCACTTCAGTATCTGCAAGAAAATCAGGTAAATATTCCCGGAAATGCAGATAAAGATAAGTTGTGTATAATTTCATTCTTCCTTCATATTCAAACCGTCTGTTTGAAAAATAAATATAGGTATTAAGCATTTTGAAATCAACCTGTTTGTGTCCCCGCCTGACAAAATCAACATCTTCTCCAATTTTAATGGTTTCATCAAAACCACCTACAGCATTAAACACATCTCTTTTGACAAAAATGAAAAATCCGGGAACAATAGGGTCTATATAAGAATGTGCTTTGAAATAAAGATTCATGATTATATTGGCGGGCAGGTCTTTTATATTAAAAGGGTATAAAAAATGGAAGCAATTCGCAAGTTTTAAATTTTCATGCTTTATCTCATTCATAAAATCCCGAAGAAACTCTTTTTTTGGAAGAATAACATCTGCATCTAAAAATAAAAGATATTTCCCATGCGATTTTTTTGCACCTTCATTTCTGCCATTGCCAGGTCCATGTTGCTCGATGTTTAGTACTTTTACATTATATTTTTTTGCAATTTTCTTAGTATTATCTTTAGACGCAGAATCCGCAATAATTATTTCATAATCATTATATGTTTGTTTTTTAAGTGAATCAAGCAATTTTGGGAGATATTTTTCTTCATTAAGTGTTGGGATCACAATCGAAAGTTCGACCATGATATTATTTGATTTTATATAATTTTACAAACAAAGTCCATTGAGGTGTGTATTGTTAATATCATAAATTTTCTGATTTAATTATGGGTCTTGATGAAACTTTAAGTAAGAGAGGATTTTTGTTCAGGAGTTCTGAGATTTACGGAGGTATCTCGGGTTTCTATGATTATGGTCATCTTGGAACTTTAATGAAAAGAAAATTTGAGAATTTATGGAGAGATTATTTTTTAAGTCTTAGAGAAAATTTCTATGAGATTGAACCAACTGAAATTATGCCTGAGAAGGTTTTTGTTGCTTCTGGACATATAAAAAATTTTGTTGATGCTCTCACAGGATGCAAAAAATGCAAATCTGATTTTAGGGCAGACCATCTTGTTGAGGATAAAACAGGAGAAAGTGCTGAACACCTGGATAACAAACAACTTACAGAAAAGATAAAAGAGCTGGGAATAACCTGCCCCAATTGCGGAGGCGAACTTGGGGAAGTCGATTTTTTAAATTTGATGTTTCCTTTGAAAATAGGTTCAAAGGAAAAGGGGGCTCTCAGACCTGAAACAGCACAGGGTTGCTATGTTGCATTTAAAAGAATGTTTTCTGCGACAAGGGAGAAACTGCCTTTAGGTCTTGCGATTATAGGAAAGGCTTTCAGAAATGAAATTTCGCCAAGACAGGGAACTTATAGGATGAGAGAGTTTACTCAGGCAGAACTTCAGATTTTCTTTGATTCCGATAAAATAGATGAATGCGAAAATTTTGATGAAGTTAAGGATTACAAGTTAAGAATTAAATTTGCCGATAAAGAAAATGCGGAAGAGATAAGTTGCAGTGAATTATTAGATAAATTTCCCAAAATGTATTTGTATTATCTTGCTAAGGTTCAGCAGTTTTATCTTGATGTGCTTTTCATCCCTTCAGAGAAATTCAGGTTAAGGGAATTAAATGAAAAAGAGAAAGCATTTTACAATAAATATCATTTTGATGTAGAGGTATTTTCAGAAAAATTCAATAGTTTTAAGGAAATGGGCGGAGTTCATTATAGGACCGACCATGACTTATCAGGTCACGAAAAAGTTTCCGGTGAAAATCTTCATGTAACAATTGAAGGAAAGAAATTTATCCCCCATGTTCTTGAATTGTCTTTCGGTGTTGACAGGAATATTTATTCATTGCTTGAACTTTCTTATAAAGATAATATTTTGAAATTAGATCCAAAAGTTGCTCCTTTTGTTCTTGGAATTTTTCCTCTTGTTAAAAAAGACGGTCTTGGAGAGAAAGGGTTTGAATTGTATAAAAACCTGAAAAAGGACTTTAACTGTTTTTTTGATAATTCTGGGAGTATTGGTAAAAGATATGCAAGAGCAGATGAATCAGGGATTCCTTATGGAATCACTCTGGATTATGATTCAATGAAGGACGAAACAGTTACAATAAGAGATAGGGATTCTACAGAACAGATTAGAGTTAAAATAGAAGATTTAAAGGAAATTATAGGAAAACTTGTGAATAAAGAGCTTAAATTCAAGGAAATTGGCGAATTGGTCAAAACAAGGAAGAAAGAAGAGGGTTATAGAACAAATTGATTATTTTTATAATTAATAAGATTATTATGGCAAAGGATAAAAGAAGCATGCCTCAATCAACAGCGGGATTAATAAATTATTCTGAAGAGATTGAGAATGGAATTAATTTGAAACCTGAGCTTGTTCTCGGGGTGGGGTTTGGAATTTGCATTATTGTGCTTATTTTAAGATTTGTCATCTAAATATTCAAAACCCTGTTAATTTTAATCCTGTCTTCTTTAACTGTCCCAATTGCTCTTAATTTATCTTCAATAAATATTGCTATTCTTTCCCCTTGAACAAAATTATTTTTATCTTTTATCTGAATAGGAACTCCATTCTCAACTTTATTTCCTTCTTCTTTGGAAACAGAAATTGTTTTTATTTTTAGTCTTTCAATTATTTTTTCGTTTGGAATGATATATTTTTCTTTTCCTGTTTTTAGGTTATCTAAACTAACAACCTCATCTTCACCAAATACGCTGACTCCAATTCTTCTCAAATGTTTCATGTGAGCCCCACAACCAAGTTCTTCTCCAATATCATGGAAAAGTTTCCTGATGTAAGTGCCGTGTTCGCAATCAATTAAAAGAGTAATATCCTTTCCTTTAATTTTTTTTATTTCAAGCCTGTGAATTATCCTCTTTCTAGCAACTCTTTTAACTCTTGATTTTACAGGGGGCAATTGCGTAATTTCTCCTTTGAATTTATTTATTACTTCTTTAAGTTTTTCCAATTCTACTTCTTTGTGCAAATGCATCACCCCAACATAAATCTTGTCAAGTTTCTCAAATAGAGGCGCAAGTTTTCTTGTTTCCCCGAGAAGAATCAATAAAACTCCTGTTACTTTAGGGTCCAATGTTCCTGTGTGTCCAGCTTTTTTAACTCCAAAGATTCTTCCGACTGCTTCAACGCAATCAAAACTGGTTGGTCCTGAAGGTTTGTCCAAAATTATAAGTCCTGAGATCATAAAATATGATCAGTAATATCTTTTTGTCTATAAAAATTCAACTGCGTTTTTACTGTGTCGTGCAGTTCTTCTAATTCTTTATCTCCAATTTCATGTTCGCTCATCCAAGAGACATACAATATTCTATCTGTCAGAGATAATCCAGAAATCATCTGATTCTGGAGAAGTCCCTCTTTATTGTTTCTTTTAACCACTAAATGATAGTATTTAATGACATATAAATACTTCAGTTGTAGAAGATATAATTTAGAAACTATGAGTTTTAAGGAGTCTTCCGAATAATCTCGTAGTAAGTTACATCTCCTTCATCATCAACAATAGCCCAAAGCATCTTTGCCCTGATATTGTGAGCCAATCTTACTGCTCTGGATAATTCCGGGAAAGAGCAGGTGTAATTTTCTGGAATTGCATGGACAATCCATTTTGTGTGTTCTCTCACTGATTTTGGACCTCTCTTTAATTTTACCCCTCGGGCATAAACCCTGAAATGAGTGCCAAACTTAAACCCAGTTCTTACAAGAAGTCCTCTACCTCTAAGTTCTTCATATACTGTGAATTTCCACGGGAATTCTTTGTCCTGCAAGCATGCATATTCATAGAATTCCTCAATTTTTAATTCTTTTTTATTTTCATATATTTTTAATTTATTCCTCTTCATTAACAAAAGAGCTTCTTCGAGGGACAGTTCATTTTTATCATCTTTTATTTTACCGAAGCACCCATAATCATAAATTTCTTCTGCATCTGTTTTGTCAAATATGTAAACTTTGTTTTCGAGGAGAACGGCTTTGTATTTTTTCTTTGGCTCTCTTTTAAATTTACCATCCTCCGATTTTTCTGAAGGACTTTCCTGATCTTCAGGGAAAACTTCTTCAATACCCAAAGGTTTAATTTCTTCCACTTCTTCTGTTTTTTTGGATTTCTTTTTTGTTTTGTCTGTTTTGGGTTTATTTGTTTTCTTAGATATTTTTTTTTCTTTGGAAACTTTTTTGGTTTTAGCTGAAGATTCTTTTTTGGATTTGACCGCAGTTTTTTTGGTTGCTTTCTTTTTTGTTTCTTTAATCTCAGCACTATCCTTAAGGAATTCTTTTTCTTCAATTATTTTGGTCTTCTTTTTTTTAACTGTTTTTTTTGATTCTTCTTTTTTTTTCATAAGTTCACCCCTTTAAGAGCGTTGTTTATTTTACACTCTTTGCAAAAATCCATTTCCTCAAAATCAATATCCTTTACGCAAGTAATCTTGTGCATTAAACATTTTGGGTGCTGGCAGTCTTCCAATCCTTTTATTCTTCCTGTGGAATAAATTATCTCTTTCACTAAACGCTCAATTAATAAATTAAAATTTGGTTTTTCCTGATAATATTCAGGGTCGAGCCGGTAGGTTGAGATTAAAGCAGGCCCGTCATATTCAACTGTTGAAAAAATATAACTTAATTTGTCCGTGTATAAATCCGCATCGGTAATTGCAATAATAGTTCCTTTCAGATTCCTGAGAGTGTCTATAATAATATCAGCGTTATATTGTTTCCTATATTCATTTAACGAGGTTTTTGGAAGTTCGGTTTTAGCATAAACTCTTACAAGAAAGTTTCTTTCTTTTAGTTTCTGTTTTAACACTTCAATTATATCATCATCAATATTTCCCATAGGAATAATATTAAGTTCTATCTTCATAAATCTATAAGATATTTAAATAATTAAGCAATATCTGGGGTTTATCTTTATAATATGTAATTTACCTCGCCCGCTCCAAATAACAAATTTTATATAAATCTACTAATTTACTATAAATATGGGCGCTAAAAAATGCGTAATAGTTCATGGATGCCCTTCTAAGGCAGAAAAACTAATGGATTCAAAAACAAGAACTTATGATAAACACTGGATACCTTGGATTAAAAAAGAATTAATAGCAAGAAATATCAAGACAGAAACTCCTCTTATGCCTTCACCCTGGGAGCCAGACTATGAAAAATTCAGGAGTGTATTTGAAAAATATGTTGTTGATGAAAATACAATTTTAATAGGTCATAGTTGTGGTTGCGCTTTTTTAGTTCGTTGGCTTGGGGAAACAAAAAGAAAAATATATAAACTAATTCTTGTTGCCCCATGGAAAATCAATGATAAAGGTGATAAATTTAGAGAAGCATTTTACATTTATCCTATTGACAAAGCAATTAAAGATAGAGTAAACAAAATTGCAATGTTTACTTCCGATAATGAAGAAGAATATGGAAAAGAAAGTTTAAAAATATTCCATAAGGCTATTGGAGGCGAAATTATTGAACTTAAAGGGAGAGGACATTACACTTTTAAGGATATGAGGACTGAGGAATTTCCTGAATTATTGAAGGTAATTTTAGAGTAATAAAATTGAAATGCAGGAGGACGGATTTTCCTAAAAGGGTAATTATTTTCTTTTCCCTTAAAGGCTTTCTTTTTTGAAAAGAAAGGGCTTATTCGAACCGTCGAACTCACTAAGAGACTGGATATCTTGAAATCCTTAATTGTTGTTTTGGGATTGAGACATTTTTAAAGGGTTTACTTGAGTCCAGCGCCTTTTTCCGGAAACTTCAAAAGTTTAGACCAGACTTGGCTACTCCTGCATAAAATAATAGTCTTAATTTTTAATTCATACTTATTTTTGTAGTTAGTTTATCTTTGGATAAATACCTGAAGATGGGTTACCAGCATATATATTAACTTTTATTGCTGATAGAAGTTGTTAGAAGGATATACATCAGTTAAATTTGTTATATTATGACAAAACTACTGCTTACCTTTACGGGGCTTGCAAACCAAAATATTAAAAATCAATTTTTCTAAATAATAGATGAGCCAATTTCTCAAGTTAAAATCATATTTGTTCCGACCGCCGCAAGAAGTAAAGAAGAATTAAAATATGTTGATAAATCCAAGAAAGAACTTCTTGATTTATGTATTTTTGAAAATAATATCAAAACTTTGGATTTAGATAAACCTGTTTTGTTTCAAGAAGTTAAAGATTTTGATATTATTTATGTTTGTGGTGAAAATACTTTTTATCTGCTTAAAAAAATTAGAGAGACCGGGTTTGATAAAGTAATTATTGAATTTACAAAAACCGATAAACTTTATTTAGAGGGTTAGTGCTGGAAGTATTTTGGTTAATCCTAACATAAGTGCTGCAAATGTAGGATTAGATCCCGATAAAAATGATGTAGATTTAACTGATTTAACAGGACTAAATTTAACTGATGTTGTTGTTTCTCCCATTATTGCGAAGAAAAAAACAATTATTGATGAGTTTAAGAAAAAATCGCAATATAAGGTTGTTCCTTTAACAGACAGCCAAGCATTATTAGTTATTGGCGGAGAAACAAAAATAATAGATGGTGTGTGCATTTGAAATTTAAGAGGATGCTGTACTTTTGCTTCCGTTGGTCGTTTACCCTCGCCTAGTAGAGAATATAAGGTTCAGCTCTTGCAGACCCTCAACCCAAATTAGACTTCGCAAACTTCTTTTAATCATAAATATTATCGGTTCGTACTTTGGCTTAACGATTTCTTTTGCTTCTTACATCAATAATTATCCATTTTATATTATGAAAATAGAAAAAAAGATTTGGCCAAAATTTTTTCAGAAAATTCTTGATGGGAAGAAAACCTACGAACTGCGTCTTGCGGACTGGGAATGTAATGAAGGGGATATTCTGGTTTTGAAAGAGTGGAATCCTGATACAAAAAAATACACCGGGAGAGTTATTGAAAAGGAAGTTGCTTATGTTGGAAAAACAAAAGATTTAAAATATTGGTCTAAAGAAGAAATAGAAAAATTCGGGTTTCAGATAATTTCTTTCAAATAAGGAATTGATTAAAATAATTATTTTAAACCTATTTATTCAATCTTTTTTAACAACTTGAATTTAATATTATCAAACATTGACCTATAAGTTTCATCATATTTTATTATTGGCACCATCTCTGTTAATGCTTTTGCAAATTGTTTATCAAAAGGTATTTTCTCGATAATATCCAATTTATTTATTTTTGCAAATTCCTCAATTTTGGCGGTTTGATTTAAGTTGAGGTCAAATTTGTTGATTATTATTCCCGCGGGAATTTTGAAATGAGTAATAACTTCTAAAGCTTTTTTCATATCAAAAAAACCTGAAGGTGTGGGTTCAGTTACAAGAATCGCATAATCAGACCCGGCGACCGAGGCTATCACCGGACACCCAATTCCCGCCGCAGAATCAATAAACATTACTTCTGCATCAAAACCCCTTTCTCTTGCTTTTTTCTTTACTTCAAAAACTACTTTTCCCGAACCCGATTCTCCGGGATTTAATTGCGCTGAAACAACTTCAAACCCATATTTTGTGTTTGCATAACCAATTTTTGCATTATTCTCTTTTTTCATGGAAATTGCATTCTGGGGGCAAACAAGTTCGCACATCCCGCAACCTTCGCAACTAAATTCTTTTAACCCGGGTTTATTATTTACCCATTCTATCGCATTGAAATGACATTCATTAAAACATTTTTTACAGGAATTGCATTTGTCCAAGTCAAATACAGCTTTTTCATTTGTTGATATATCCTCCCAATTTGTATATTTATCCGCACCCAAAACCAGAGAAAGATTTGAAGCATCCACATCGCAATCAGCGCAAATTATTTTTTTATCTTTTGAAAAAGATACTGCTAAAGAAGCCGAAATACTGCTTTTTCCAACACCTCCTTTTCCAGAAAGAATAGTTATTATTTTCATTCTATGATTACCCTTAATAAATTGGAGATTTGTTTATGAATAATCGGACTGCCATTTGAATAATTATCAACTATTTCCTTGGAATATGGTATCTCGCAAATAATTGTTAACCCGTATTTTTCCGCCAAATCCGCTATAATTTGCCTATTGCCTATATCCGACCTGTTTAAAACAATATTTGAATTTATATCCAGTCTCTTAAGAAGTTGCAATATTATTTCAAGATCATGTTTTCCTAAAG
>CAZLSF010000019.1:0-12027 GCA_964562245.1 uncultured archaeon
CTGCATTTTCATATATTTTTTTTATTTCGTCAAAATTCCCACATTCTTTTGGTCTCAAGAATACATCTATCAATAATTTTTCATCTTCAACCATAAAAATGTTTCCTTCTTTTGTTCTTATTTTTTTATAACCAAAAAAATCATTTATTGGTATAAATTTTATTTTATAATTTTCAAAATTTATTTGCTTCTTTGTTCCTGTTGTTGCCACCTGAATTGTGTTTACAATCTGCTCTGTGTATCCTAAGAAATATGAAGCCGACCAGAAGGAAATATAACAAGGATAATAAATGTTGCTCGCTATTACAGAAATATCATCTTTTGTTGTGTATGAATTTCTTGTTATTCTTTTTATTAATTTCTTTTCTTTTAATCTGTGCAATATTAATCTTGCATATTCTCTTTTACACCCACATTGCCTTTCTGCATCCTGAACTCTAAATACAGATAAGTTATTTAATTTTTTCATCAATTTAATTGTATTCATAATATTCTTAATTTATATATATAAAGTTATCATTTTTGATAATTTTTGAGTGAAAAAGTAAGATTTTTCAGTATTTTAATGAGGGTTAATAATCAAATTTGATTATCTGGGTAGAACAGAATATTAGTTTTGTCTTTTAGTATGTGAAAAAGGATTAAAGAGGGTTCAAATTCTCTAATTCCTTATTCCTCCATCTTCTATTGGAGGTATCTCTCCATTTTTTTCATACAAAGGAAATAGATTTGAAAAACAAAAAAATTTATATCCTTTTTTATCATGCAATATTTCGTGTTCAGTTCCTTTAAGCAGATTATAAACAAATCCCTGAAATTTATGAAAATAATTGTTTTGATATACTTGGGTTGTATTTGATTTTAATTTTATCAAGACTCTCATAATTACAAAAATTTCTAATTAATTTCCTTCTTAAATAACTCAATAAATTCTTCTTCTTTTCCTCTTTCAATTTTCCCGCCTGCGGCTTCTTTGTGACCCCCGCCATTACCACCAAGTTTCCCGCAGATTCTGGAGACTATTTTATCTAGATCAATCCCGGGCATCTTTGACCTTGTAGATAATTTTACTCCGTCCTCCGCATAGGCGAGCCCAACAATAACATTTTTATTAATAGATCCATTTATCAAAATAGAAACTATTGTCCCAATCATATTTTCATCTATTTTTTCTTTTGCATTTATGAACAAAATATTTTTAGTCTGAGGGAATTTCTCCAGATTCCTTTCTACCCATGCAAGATAACTTGAAAGTTTTCTTCCATATTCCCGCTTTACTTCAGCAAGTATGTCCAGATTTCCATCAAGCATTTCAAAAACTTCTTCATATTTTTCAAGTCTGCCAAATGAATTAAAGATTGTTGAAAATTCAAGAGCATCCATTAGTTCTCTCGGCTGGTTTGTCAGGATATAAATACTTGAAAAAATATTTGCGGGCTCTTCAATATTATTGCTTATCCTTTCCTTTATTATCTCAAGAGATAATTTCTTTTTTTCCTTTTCTGAAAGGTCATAATAACTTTTTATCTTACCATTATGGTACAACTCTATATCCAACTCTGATAAGAATTGTACAACTTCAGAATGACCATTTAATGGAAAAAAGTTTGCATTGCATAAAGATTCATGTATCGGTCTATTTACATGCCCAAATATATTCAGACCGGGCTCGGTTTTCAATCGCCCAAGTTTTTCAGCCAGCTCCTTTATCTTTTTATTTTCATCAATCTCAAGCTGATGGTCTCCTATTGCACCAACGATTGCATAATCAATAAGTTCTTCATTTTTTCCGAGTTCAGAAACAAACAAATAACAAATTCCTGCTCCGCATAATTCTTTATCCTCAAGACAGGGATTTATTTGAATTATATTTTCAGGAACTTCAACTTTCTCAGGCACATGATGGTCGAGAATAATAATTTCCTTGTCTTTTGGAAGCAAACTTAGATATCCTGAACCTAAATCAGAAAATATTATCAACTCAAAATTGCCTTCTTCAAATTCTTTCTCCACATCTTTAATTATCTCAGATGAAATTTCTTTTGCAATCTTTATTTTTATTTCCTTGTTTTCTTTTTTCAGGGCGTCAGATAAAATCTTCGCTGAACAAAGACCATCGCAATCATAATGGGAAACAAGCAATATTTTATTTGCATTTCTTACCTTAATAATAGCATCGCTGAAGTCCATTTAATATAATGTTTTTTATAGTTATGGAAGTCCTAATAATTGTATTGATTACTGTTTCTGTTACATTACTACAAACATTAATCCAAAAAAAATTAATGGATGTTAATTTAGTCAAAACCCTGAAAGCAGAAATGAAAAAAACAAATCAGGATATAAAAAATTTGAGCAAAGAAATGAAAAATACTAAAGAAGGTGAAGCGCCAAGCACTGAAAAATTGAACAAGTTAATGTTAAAAACCGTCGATATTCAGAAGAAAATGATGGGGCAGACAATGAAACCTATGATGATATCCAGCCTCGTTGTTCTTGTTGTTTTTTACATAATACCAAAGTTCTTTAGTGGAGCTGTTTTGAATCTTCCTTTTTCCATTCCTTTTGTTGGAAATCAACTTGGATGGTTTGGAATATTTATACTTACTTCTATTATTTCCGGTCTTGTTTTCAGAAAAATTTTTGATGTTGGGATGTAATTTGAATGAATTATTTTGGAAATAAGATATTATTTGAGTTAATTATTACAAAAGTAAGGGAGATTAATTGAGCTATTGATTAAAATAAAATCCTTCTATTTAGACTTTCTGCAAACAAAATTTAGATAAAGCCCAGTTCACGCAAAAATGAACGTGAACTCAAAGTTCATTTGGAAATGAAGTTCATATTTACTGTATTTGGAGGGACACCTTTGTTTCACGTGGAATCCTTAACTTCACATCTTATACACGCGAATCTTTGGAATATACCCTTATAAACACCCAAATACTGAAGTTCACATTTTATTTCAAACAGGTTCACAAATCCAAAAAAATTTCCTGTGAAGTTCATGTAAACTTAATTCCTTTGAATACCGTAATATATTAGACAACTATTAATATGGAACACAAATTTTATGATTTAAATGCCTCGGTAAACATTGAGAATTTATTGGAGAGAGCAGAGATTCTTGGACTGACCGGCATCTGTCCGGTGATGAATTCCAATGAAAATCTGGAAAAATATTTGACAAAAATTCGGGAACTCCGGAAGAAAACAGATCTTGATTTAATTACTGGAGTTCTCATTCAGGAGGATCAAAACAATATCCTAAAAAAAGCAAAAGAATTAAGAAGAAAAGTTGAGGTGATTTTGGTGTCTGGAGGGGATTATGAAGTAAACCGGCTGGCATGTTCTTCAGATTATGTTGATATTCTATGCCACCCTGAAAAAGGCAGGCACGATTCAGGACTCGACCATATCTGTTGCAGGGAAGCAAAAATTCACAACACGATTATAGAACTGAACTTCAGAGAATTATTATTATCAGAAGGAATGGAAAGGATAAAAGAATTAAACAAAATGAAAGAAATTCTAAGATTGTGCCTCAGATTTAAAACAAGATTTATTGTGAATTCAGGGGCAAGGGAATTATATGAATTAAGAAGCGGAAAAGAATTGTCAAGCCTATCTTTCTGTCTTGGAGCAGAAATGTATGATGCCTTAATTGCAAACTCAGAACTCCCCGAGAAATTAATTTTTAAGAACAGGGAAAAGATGAAACAACCTCTGGACTCTGTTTATATTGAACATGGAAAATAGAACCAAGACCCTGCCATCTTCCTGCAGAGAGAAAAAAAGATATCTTATATTTAGAGTTATCTCTGACCAGAAAATAGAATTTGAAGAATTAATCAAAGCTATTTTTAGCAACACAATCAATTTATTTGGGAGCTTAAGATTTGGAAAAACAAACTTCAGATTTCTTCAGGAATTGTATGATACCAAACAACAAATATTTGTATTGAAATGCCTTCCAAAAGATGTTGAACTTGTAAGACTTTCCCTTGCATTAATACATGAAATCCATGGGAAAAAAGTTTGCATTATGTCGCTTGGAGTAACAGGAACTATTAAATCAGCCAGGAATAAATATCTAACAAGTATTGAATCAGATAAATAAAATTTAAAAAAGAATGATTTTGAATGAGATAATTTATATTATTAAGCTTTCCAGCAAATTAAGTACAATCTCCAGGACAATTAATAGTAGTTTCTCCAATCGCTGAATCGCAATATCCATTGCCGCAACAATAAGTTATATTGCAATCCAAAGCGCAACCTTCAGAACATTCTCTTGGATCACAATTGGTATCCCCGCAAAAATTGACAGATCCCACAACAAATATATCTCCTGACTCGCAGTCACCCATTATTTTTATCTCTGAATTATCAGGCGGCTTCATGGCCAACTCAAGGGTAACAGTTTCCCCAATATCTAACACATTGTCCCCGGAATAATTATAATCCAGGTTGTTACCTGAAACATATACAAGAAAATTATCTATGTTTAATTTAGTGCCTCCTGTATTCACAATAGTTATATTTTTTGAAACAACCTTAGAAATCATAAAATTTGACATCTGATTGCAATACTTGATTTTCTCTTCCTGTTTCAGACTCTCGCCTGATGTATGCAAAGTTGTCTGATAGAAACCAAAAGTAAACGCAATAATAACAATTACAATACCCACCAAATAAATATTTCCAATTACAGCCTCAACGCCCCTCATTATTTAATCTATATTATGTAAGATAAATCATTTAATATATTTCTCAAACAGATTGAGCCAGTCCAGCAACAATCGAGTAATCAGAAAATTATCCTTTACATGCAGATAACCTTTAGATCCAAACCGGGTTCTTAATGATTCATCTTTCAATAATTTTATCACACTCTCACCAAAACTTTTTATATCATCAGGTTCATGAAGATACCCATTTTCTGAATCAATTACCTGTAATGGGATACCCCCCACCTTTGAAGCTACAACAGGCGTGCCTTTAAATAAAGCCTCTGACACAGTCAATCCAAATCCTTCTCTTATTGATTTCTGGATTACAACCGAAGATGCTCTTTGCAGAGCATTAACAAGAATATCATTCTCAACAAGGATTACTTTAATATCTCTATGATATTTGCTTTTTTCTGCTTTCTTCTCAACCTTTTTAAATAAACTTTGTCCTTCAGGGTCATCTGCAGCAAGTGAACCAAGTAAAACCAATTGGCAATTCACTCTCTTCCGGACATACTCAAATATCTTAATGACTCCGAGTGGGTCTTTCCATTTATCAAACCTTGATACCTGGGAGATAATTGGTCTATTGTTGTGAATTCCATATTTGTCAAGGTATTTATCAACCACTTTTTCTGATATAAATCTATTCTTTTGTGATAATGGGTCTATTGCTGGATAGATAATATTCTGAGGTATTGATAACTTCTTCCGGTATTCCTCTTTTGAGATTACCAAACAGTCATATTTTTCAATAAAAGGTTTCAAATAATTCCACATTTTTAGATTTGGATGAGATATATCAATATGAAGCCTAAAAATCCAGGGTTGGTTCTTTTTGTAAAAATTAATTAAAGGCAATGGTTGGGGGTCATGGACAATAACCAAATCATGATAAGCATGCCGATTGCATAAGAGGGTAAATGTGGAAAATCTCCTGTTTGTATCACAATAGATATCTTTCTTTCTGTCAGACAAATTTATATTTTCGCCCTGCAAAGCATTATGAAATTTTTTAGTAATTCCAAAAAAATCAGGTGATCCATGCAAAATTCTCCACCCAAAATCAATTCCAATTTCATCAAATAAAAATACAAGATTATTCAGAAGTTCTGCAACACCGCCCCCCTGATAAGTTGAACTGATGCAAACAATGTGTTTACTTGAAAACTTCTCTGCCTTTGAATAAATTTCATCTATAACCTCTTTTCCAACAATTTTTCTGTAATCTTTCAAATTCTTTGCTTTAACCATTTATTATAATCGTTATTTTTATATAATAATTTTTTCATTTTTATATAATTGGTTGATTATCTTAAAATAAAATTAAAAATTATAAAGAACAAACCCAAATAATTTTAGAAGTTTAATCAAAGACTTTCAGAATTTCACTAAACGGTTTGTTGGTTTTTATCCCCGTATCCAAAAAATGCGTCTTGCATCCTTCAAGTTTCTCAAGCAAAAACTTCTTCTTCTTTATCTGCTTTCCATTCCATTTGCATATTTTGTGAATGTCATAATACATAAAATAATCCTGCTCAACTTTTATTTGATTTATAAAATCAGATAAATAATTAAATTTTTTATTTGATTCTTTTTCAAGTTTCATGCAGAATTCAGGAGAAGCAAAGTTTCCTGTAAATATCTTTCCAATCAGATTCAACTTATTCCCGCAATTATCGCATTTATCAATCAACCCTGTTTTATGAAAACCGCATTTCTGGCAATAAGAAATATAATCAAACTGCTCAAGCAATGAATTTGTCCTTTTGCAACCACGAGTAACTTGCCCAAAAATCCTGAAATAATGCTTTCTGCAATAAGAAAAAATCGGAGTGAAAGCCATATCATACATTGAAAAAATCTTCATCGCAGAAGAGATAAATATTCTGAGACCGAGCTCCTTGTAAAAATCAGTTTTCAAACTTTTTATCCCATATCTTCTTAAACAAGTCAGTGGTGAAGTTCCACAGAGGGGGGCTGTATCCGTTGCAGTCATAGCAATAATTCCTTTGTTTTTGATTGATTTTGCAGCAGAATTGAGAAAATATATTGGAGAACCAAAGGGATCGAGGTCTATAAGATTAAATAGGTTCTCAAATAACAATTTATTTGCATCTTTGCTTTCTATCCTTACCTTTAATTTATTAAGTCCCGCATTCTTTTCTATTAATTCAACTGCTTTTAGATTGTGGTCATTTAGTACAACTTCAGAGTCTTTCAATACAGATTTATATCTCAACCCCCTTGCTCCTGAAGCAGCAAAGCAGTCGCAAATTTTTTTTGGTTGTAGGATTGAAATTATGAGCTCAGAAAGGTCCCTGTCAAATTTCATTTCAGGATTATAAAAAACACTCATCTTTTTTGTTAATTCTTTTTCAACAGGAATTTTGAGTTTTATATTTCCTTCTTTGATTGTTTTTAGTTTCATAAATTATTAAAATCAAATTCAACTATAATTAAATCAACATTTATTATGAAACACAAATATAAAATGTATATTTTAACAGTTATCTTTGGACCTTTTGTCTATTTGGCTTATGGAAAATGGAAAAAATGGATTTTATACGACCTTTTGATTGTATTAATCTATTATTCACCTTTAATTTTTTTATTTGAACCAAAGATTAAATTCTTAGATTATTTCATAAATTTCACTTACATTTTGATATACTTTGTAATCTTGTATATTTTATTAGACATAAAGAAAATTGAATCTATTAGGGAAAAAGAAGCAGAAAACCTGAAAAACAACACTGAAAAAAGCAGACAAAAAATTAACAGGCTTATTGAAGAAGTTAAAAAGAATCGAGAAAGTAATTCAGACTAATTCTTATATTTAATATTCAATTTTCTTATCACTGAATTTAGACTCAATAATTATTTTCCCATTGCCTTCAACAATCTCCCCTATTATATCTGATTTTAGCGGCTTGATATAGGAGATTAATTCATCCGCTTCCTGTTCAGGAATTCCAACAGCAAAACCAATCCCGCAGTTAAATGTTTTATACATCTCTTCATCAGTAATTCCTCTGGTAGATAATTCTTCAAATATTTTCTGTGGTTTCAGATTATAGTCTCCCGTAATTAAAATATCTTTATCTCCAATCAAATCTTTAAATTTTGTATAAGCGCCGCCAGTTATGTGCTGCATCCCGTGAACATCAAAATCTTCAACTAAATCAAAAAGAGAATCGCTATAGATTACAGTAGGTTTGGTTAAATCATCAAGATATTTTTTGCAATCATCTCTAAGAACTTTCCTGACTTTTGTAAACCCGTTTGAATGTAGACCATTGCTTTCAATTCCAATCAAAACATCGCCTGCTTCAAATTTATTTGGTTTTGGATTGTCAATAAACCCCAGCATTGTTATACCCAGTTCAAGACCTTCCATATTGTCATGAATTGCTGTTTCCCCTCCAGTAATAGCAATATCTCTTTTCCTGCATTCTCCAACAAGATTCCCGACGAGTTCCAGAATTGCATTTTCATCATCCTCAGGAAGAAATAAATGGTCTATTACCGCATAAGGTTTTGATCTCACCATCAATAAATCATTCAGATTCATAGCCATTGCATCAATAACTGCATTTTTAAAACTCCTTTCCTGCCAATGATAAATTCCTTTTGTTCCGATACCGTCTGTATGGTGATATTCTGGATAATCAAATTTTTTCCTGACAATCCCCTTATCAACAGAAACATAAGGAGTTTCTCCTGTCTGTTGAATTAATTCAATAGTTTTATTTTTGTAAGGTTTTGTTGGATTATACATAATTCATTTACCTTTAAATTTAATCATTCAATCAAATCTCATTGAATATCTTTTTAGTTTATCCTCAATTTTATTCGAAATATTCTAAATTTTTCCTTATCTTCAAAACAAGTTTTATGAATTTCTCAGAATCCAAAAGTTTTAAATTCCTTTCTTCAGGCAAATCAATTTTTAAAACCTTTTTTACTTTTCCGGGTCTTTTTGTAAATACTGCGACTTTATTGGAAAGAAAAACCGCTTCCTGAACATTATGCGTAACGAAAATTACTGTTTTTCCTGTCTTTCTCCAGATTTTATTTAACTCTGTATTTAATTTTAATCTTGTTGGTTCATCTAAAGCCCCAAAAGGTTCATCCATCAGCAAAACTTCCGGCTCGCATATTAATGCTCTTGCAATTGCCACTCTCTGTTTCATCCCCCCACTTAAGTCTTTTGGATAAACATTTTCAAATCCTGCCAGATCAATTAGTTTTAAAAGTTTTCTTGCTTTTTTATAGGATTCTTCCTTTGCAATTCCTCTAATTTCCAAAGGCAAAATAATATTATCAATAACATTCCTCCATTCAAGCAAAGTCGGCTCCTGAAAAACATAACCAACTTCAAAATCTTCAGGTTTTATTATCTTTCCATTTGTTGAATTTATTAATCCCGCAATAATTTTTAGGATTGTTGACTTTCCGCAACCGCTCGGTCCGACAATTGAAAAGAAATCTCCGGTCTCAACTCCAAAAGAAACTCCATCCAGAGCTTTAACTTCTTTTTCCTTTGAGGTGTAAATTACCCCTATATCCTTAACTTCTAACAACATCTTTTTCACCTTTATTTTTATACCATGGAATTATCAAATTCTCCAAAACATCAATAATTAAATACAGAACAATACCTAAAACAGTTAATTGCAGGATTGCCACAAAAACCTGCGGTGTGTTCATTAAACCCGCGGCATAAATTGTTAAATAACCTAAACCAGAATTTGCCCCGACAAATTCCCCAACAACCGCCCCGATAACAGCTAAAGTTATTCCTGTTTTAAAAGCGGCAAAGAGAACAGGCAAAGCCGCGGGCAGTTCAACGAGTCTGAAAATCTGCAGTCTGGTTGCCCCGGAAATTTTCATTAAATCAAGCAGGTTTTTATCAACACTTCTTATCCCGACAATTGTATTTACTAAAATTGGGAAGAAGACAATTAATGCAACAATAACTATTTTTGATAAAGGACCAAAACCAAACCAGATTACAATTAAAGGAGCCAAAGCGATTTTAGGGGCTGTCTGGAGGGCAACCAGATAAGGAGACAAAGTTTGCTCTACTTGTTTTGATTTTGCAATAAAATAACCGGGGATTAATCCAAGCAAAACACCAATTATAAACCCTGCAAGAGTTTCATATAGAGTAACTAAAGTGTGATCCAATAATAAACCGCTTTTAAGCAAAAGATACCATTCAATAAAAACAGTTTCCGGTTGTGGTAAGATAAATTCCGGGAATTTAAAAATGAAAATTATGGATTTCCAGAGCAGGACAAAGAAAATAAAAACCAAAACTTGCTGGAAAATTGTTTTTCTGTTCATAATAGAGCCTTAATTTTATCTTTGTATTCTTTGATTTTTTCTTCATCAAGATTGTTAATCAAATATTCAAAAGATATTAGAAAATTCTTGGAATCATTGTTCATAGACGAGAGTTCCCCGCTACTAACAAATTTATTATAATATTGCGCATCTATTCTCTTTCTTTTTTCCTGTTCTATTATTTTTGTTTTTTCTTCACCAAGCAAATATTTTGTCAATAATATTGAACAGGTATGATTTTCGCTTTTAACACCTATTAAAGATAAAAATGACTCAACACAATAATATGAACTGTAATAACACATCACAGTAATCCAAAGAATATTCTTTGAAGAGCTTATATCATCTATAAGTTTTATCGTGTCCTTTGCCATTTTTAGATATGATTCCGATAAATTTTTATTTGGTTTAATTAATTTTAATCCCGCATTTATATTAAAACACCATTTGACTTTATCTTTCATAATATTGCCCTAAAATACTTATCCACTTTGAAGTACTGGTTAAAATTATATGGTTTTCCAGAATTTCTTTAACAAAAAAATCTTTTTTGTTTAAACCATCAATAAAATTTTTGTTTGTAAGTTCAACGCAATGCAACTTGCATGGCAAGAGATACTTTATTTTTTCAACTTTTTCTTTTTTATCTCCTATAATCAAAATATCCAAATCGCTGTTTTTTGTTGCCTCAGACTTTGCAAAACTCCCAAAAATTACAACGAGTCCATTAATATTCAACTTTGCAATTTCCCTGAGAAAAGAAAATAATTTGGTGTACTTTACTAAAAACTTGCTTGTTTTGTAAATTTCCACCATTTCAAGAAAATATTTCGTTAATGGATTTTTCAGGTTTAAATTCCAGTATTTGTGCTTTCCTTTGAGTTTAGAAACAATTATTTTCCCGTCCTTTAACTTTGCTAATGACAACTGGACTGTGCCTAATTTATTATTTGTTAATCTCGCTATTTCTCTTGTATAAAACTCCGCTTTCCAGTTTTGGGAATAAAGACTCAGGATTTCGAAACATCGGTCATTGTATATTTTTTTGGTCATAAGTATATATTTTTAGTCAATATATAAAAAGAAATAAAAAAATTCAACACTCGTCCTTTGGATGGTGCCTCCATTTGCGTATGCAAAATAAATGTTGCAAATAAAGGAATCATTTTGGAACAAATTTGTCTGTGTACATTTTACTGACATCTGTTTTTTTATCAAGTAAATTTACATCATCCAACTCGTTTTGAGCTTCAACCCAGTTATTGTAAGAGAATCTTCCATTTGGTATCTGACCATTTTCATCAAGCAATATTTTGTTTATGTGCATCTTCCATAAAGCAAGATTAAATTCTTTTTTTTCTGCAGCTTCAGGACTAAATTTAATAAATGAATCTATTGCTCCTTCAGGATTGTTTATAGAATCCAATAATCCTTTTTTTGTTGCTCTTACAAATTTTTTGACCAGTTCGGGATTTTCTTTAATCATCTTTTCATTTGTGATAACCTGAATCCCAGGCATATCTGTATAGTCGCTTGCTTGAATCACGTTTATTGGTTTATTCTGGAGATTTAAGATTATTTCATAGATTAAATGCGAATCCATTGCGTCAACTTTATTTTCCAAAAAAGATGGTAACCTCCCCATTGCACCTGTTGGAATAAAATCAATTTCATTGTAATCCACTCCTGCTTTGTGCAACATTATTCTGTCTATTATATATGCTGAACTGCCAAAAGAAGGTGTTGCAAGTTTCTTTCTAACTAAATCCTTAAGTTCTGCAATACCTGTTTCTTTTTTTGCAATAATCCTAAATGGTTGTCTTTGCTCAATTTTATATATTGCAGTCACAGGCATATCTTTTGATCTAGCAAGAATTATAGATTACACTCCTGCATATCCAAATTGAGCATTATTTGATACGACTTGTTTGATAGACCC
>CAZLSF010000020.1:0-5280 GCA_964562245.1 uncultured archaeon
GCCCATCGAATTTTCTGGAATAGAATACGAAATCAACGGATTGGAAATCACAGTTTTATTTACTGTAAAAACTATTTACAAAACGGGTGTTGAAGTGGAAGCGATGCATGGCGCCAGTGTAGTTGCTTTAAATATGTACGATATGTTGAAGCCTATTGACAAAGGCATCGAGATTCATCAAATTAAATTACTGAAGAAAAAAGGAGGCAAATCCGATTTTAAAGATCGTTTCAGAAAAGATTTAACCGCTGCTGTAATTGTATGTTCAGATTCTATTTCAGCAGGTCAAAAAGAAGATCGAGCAGGGAAAGCTATCATTAAAAAATTAGAAGAAAGCGATGTGGCTATTTCAGATTATATCATCATTCCGGATGAAAAAGATATCATCATCGAAAAAGCAAAATCATATCAAAAACAAGGAATAGATTTAATTTGGATAACCGATGGTTTAGGTTGGAAAACTACGAAAAAATCATTATTTGAAACTTTCTTACATAATGATTACTTATTAAATATTGAACTTGTAAAACAAGGAGTTCTTAAAGATATAATTCTATAACTTGAAAATGGCAAAAAAAAGGATAAAACGGACTTCAAAGAATAGAGTTAAAGTGTGGATACCTGGCCACTATACAACTAAAATTATCGGAGGGAGAAAAATAAGAGTTTGGGTTCCAGGATATTATAGATATTTATAAAATGAAACAGCAGTTAATAGATGAGAATAATAGATTTTATCAAGAATTGCAAGAATTTTATAATGCTTATAATAATAAAAAACAAAAAATTCTAGCCGAAAAATTCACAATTAATTTTAGGGATAAAATAGAATCCAAATTTAATAATTTAAATAGAAAGAAAAAACTTACTGAGTCAGATATTACGAAATTCAAAGATTCTGTAGATAAAACACTTTATGATATCTGGTATAAGTTTATTAAAATTATTTTAAATGACATTGGTAAATCTTTAATTAAAAAAAGTTATTTGAATAAAACTGTAGAAAGATTAAAATTAAAAGAAATTAATGATAAATTGGATATGGATTTAAGTTTAATTGATATAAAAAAATTATTTTATAAAGATATTGAATTATTAACAATAATGATTGAAGAAAATTTTAAATTTTTTAAATGGCAATTAATTCTATCTGCACTTTTTGCATTTTTAGGTGCAATCATCGGGACTTTTCTATCTAAACTTTTTTAAACTTTTAATTATAATGTGTTCTTTTAGAAAAAGAACCAAAAATAAAAACCCCATCTATTTTCTTTTTTTAGAAAAAAGAAACAAAAAATCTGGACTCCCCCTCGTGCTTCGCACATTTACACTCGGCTACACCTCGAAATTTATATTAAGTGAAAATTTAACTCTTCGCCATTTTTTTGCTTCGCAAAACTTCGCTTAATCTGATGTTATATTCAACTTACCCTTCGCTAAAAAATAGAATTGTAGAAGCCCCACTTTGTGCCTTCGGCATTTCTTCCTTGCAAAACCGTAAACTTTATATATTAATAATTATCAATATGTATATATGAAAGAATCATTAAAAATATTCAAGGCATTATGTGATGAGACGAGATTAAAGATAGTTGAATTTCTCCTGAATGGAGAAAAATGTGTTTGCGAAATAGTTCCATTTACAAAAAGAACACAATCAACAATTTCAATTCAATTATCAAAGCTTGAAAATTTGGGAATTGTTGAATCAAGAAGGGAAGGGAAAAAGGTATATTATAGACTCACGAATAAGAAAGTTAAAAAAATATTAAAAATAGTAAATGGAGGGTCCTTATTATGTTAAGAGATATAGAATGTATATGCCAGATAGTTAAGAACTTTACACCGTCTTGGTTTGCAAGTGTCATGGGGACAGGAATACTGGCTATAACTAGCTTATTTTACTCCCAGTATATTCCTCTTCTGAAAAATTTAAGTTATATTTTGTTTTACTTCAACATTATCCTATTTTTTGTTTTATTGATCCCATGGGTTCTTAGGTGGATATTTTTCAGAAAAGAAGCGTTAAAAGATTTAGAGCATCCTGTGCTTTCAAATTTCTATGCTACGATAGCGATAGGTATGCTTGTTTTAGCAGCGGATTTTATTGTAATTGGTAAAAATATTGAGATTGGAGAGATTTTTTGGTTTATAGGAGCACTAGTTACAATGTTCTTTGGCATACTTACACCATATTTAATGTTCAAAGGCGAACATGTTAAACTTGACCACATAAACCCGGCATGGTTTATTCCGCCAGTTGGGTTAATTGTGATCCCTATCGCAGGAAGTTTAATTATTCCACATGTTTCAGGAATGGCGCGGGAGTTTGTTATAATTCTCAACTATTTTGGATGGGGTTCTGGCTTTTTTATCTATCTTGCTCTATTGGCTGTAGCAATGTATCGTTTTATTCTTCATCATCCTTTACCAAACACTCTTGCTCCTACTATATGGATAAATCTTGGACCTATTGGGGCTGGAACAGTTGCATTGATTAACCTCATTAAAAACTCATCGTTCATAACTATGAAAGAGCCTTTCTTTGTATTTGGATTTCTATTTTGGGGGTTTGGTATATGGTGGGTTACAATGGCTATTGTATTGACCTTGCATTACATAAAAAGGCTAAAGCTTCCTTACGCAATGTCTTGGTGGGCTTTTACCTTCCCTCTGGGAGCGTATATAGCCGCAAGCCACACAATATCATCAATATTTGGAATTCAACTGATAGACTACATTGGTTTTGCTTTATATTGGCTTTTAGTTATTTTCTGGCTGGTTACTCTAGTAAAAACTTCTATACACACATACCATGGAACGCTGTTTAAAGATTGATACGATGAAATTTGATATACTTAAAGAGGTTAAAAAGAAACTGCAAAATGAAGGTGGATAAAATACCATCAAAAACTTACCTTCAAAAGAACTAAAAGATTTCTTGCAATATGATCTTAATATATTATAACGGCAGGAGTTTCCATTTAAACTATTAACCTCACCATTAATCCCTTAATCCTTAACCAAGCTTCGCCAATCCTTTAATCCATCTATCAAAGAGAAAACCAAAAATCCCTATTAATAAAACAACATACAAAGGCAGGAAAAGAAATTCAATCTTTAGCAGATAAGTGATTATTACTGAAGCTATCAGAATAATAAGTATTAAAGATGAAAATACATTACCTCCAAGATTATACTCTCTC
Source organism: uncultured archaeon (assembly GCA_964562245.1). Lineage (GTDB taxonomy): Archaea > Aenigmatarchaeota > Aenigmatarchaeia > QMZS01 > QMZS01 > QMZS01. The sequence continues at coordinate 3,207 of CAZLSF010000020.1, forward strand.
TTACCCTCTCTATTTTTTTCAGAAGAATAAGAAAAACCTTCTAGTATAAACAAACTTAAAAAAGATGCAATAATAAAGAAATAAATTAAAACTGCGCTAAAATCAATAATCCACGAAATTACCAGAGAAACCGGCAGAAGCAATAGAAAAACAAATTCAATCATTTCTTCTAAACTGGGCACTGGTTTATCCAAAGTCTCTCTATGACTTACCATATATTAGTTACTATCCTTTAATAAGTATAATTAATTACAGAAAGTTCAAGAAAAAAGCAAATATACACCAATACCTAAAGAAATAATACCAACCAAAATTCCAAGAAAGGAAAACCCTTTTGGCTGCTGATCGCCGGGTTGCGGAAATTTAAGAACCATAAACAACCCAAAGAGTATCAACAAAATTCCAATAATCTTGTTAATAATCAACTCAATCATAATAAAATCCTTTTTTAAAGAAATGCCTGCAACCCAATTAATATACTCTTTAAATAGACTAATTATGGGATACATTCCGTCAGGGGCAAAGCTTACTATATGGAACGAATTATATAAAAGAGGTGCAAAGCCCGGGTTGAAGAATCTTGAATATTTTTATGAAGGAAAAAATCCGCAGAAATTAAAAGAATTCCTTCCAAAATTGATAAAAACTGTTTTCGCGCCAACAACATGGCAACAGAAGGAAGTATCAATTAAAGAAAATGAATATTCAGTAAAATGGTATATGTTTAAAGACCTTGATAATTATACTTATTTTAGAGTTGATATAGACTTAAAAATAAAACATAAAGGAAATAAAGGAACCGCAAAAATAAGTCTTGGGGAACCTGTGGTTGTTACAGAATACCCGCAGGAAACCTACTGGCAAAAATCATTTTTTTACGAAATCCTGAGAGTTGCATGGAACAATATGTTTTACGCAAAAAAGGTAGAAGAGTATCTTGACTGGGGAAGATTAAAAATTTCATGTTTTGAAGAAAAACTTTTAAAATATTTTGACTATTTAGGAAAATGAGCAAAATCACATTTGAAGATAATCTTTCATACCCAAAAGAGAAAGAAGTTATTAAATTTGCAGGACCAGAACCTTTCAGAATATATAATAGTATTGGAAATCTATTCAAAGATGTTTTCGAACTGGCTGGAAAAGATGTTTTTGAAGATGAACTTAAATGGGATGCGCTCACTGAAAACAAAGGTTTTAATGTAAAATGGCATATTGAAAAAAAAATTGATAGTTGGACTAAAATAGAAGTTGTTGTTGTCATACTTGGCAAGCAAAACTCAAAAACAAGAAATGGGGATATCTCAATAGTTATTGTGCCTACTTTTGTAACTGAAGTAAACACTGGATTTTTGCAAAAAGCTTTCTGGTGGATGTACTATTTTATATACTATAAGAAAAAAAGAATTAAAGATTTCTACATAGCAAAAAATTATGTAAATAAATTTAAACAGGAAATAGGAAATTTGTATGGTCTGGAAGTGCAAGAGTCTATTTAAAAATAACCTTGATGACCAAAAACCACTTAATATATTAGCGAATACATATAAACATCCTCTGTATTTCCCCAATTTCGTATCAAACAAAAAAATTCTTCCTTATATGATTAAACGATCACAGAATCATACGTAAAATTGCTTTTACAATTTTGGTTTTAACTCCATCAAAACTCGCCTAACATTAGATTTAAGATTCGGTATCACCCATCCAAATTTAGGCTACGCCGAAACTTCATACAACCCTATAAGTTATCAAAAATTGCAGGGCTTACAAAACTTTATTAACCTCAATACAATATAATTATAACTGTGGAAAAGAAAATTAAAATTGGATTAATTAGTCTAACAATTATTGCGATAATTTTAATTATAGGATTATGGCTACTACAAAATCAACAGGTTAAATCACAAGTGATTGTTTTGAATAAAGAACTATGTCCTGACTGTGAACTTGGATTAATTGATTCTCATTGGCAAAATAACGATTTAATTATTGAAGGAGTTTTCGCTATCAACGGTTGCCCGGGAGAGGTTATTTATGAATCTGAAGTATCAAATGATAATTTAAATGTTGT
>CAZLSF010000020.1:5290-11532 GCA_964562245.1 uncultured archaeon
TGAAAGATGAAGGTCTTTGTAACCATATGGGAAAACAAAAAACCACCCTGAAAATACAAAATTTAGAAAAAAAGGATTATAACATAACTCTAGGATATAAATATTATAAGAGATAATAATAGAAACAAACGTCCTGCAATTCTCATTCCCTATGGTCACTTGGTGCTATCGCACTTGGACAACAAAGATTAGGCGGCATATTACTCACCGATTTTGCTTGAAGAAATTTATTTAAAGACGCGATATAATTTGATTATGATGAGCACTAAATTAAAAATTGGACTTATTATCATGACAATTGGTATTATTTTATTTAGTATATGGCTTGTTTTCTTAACGCCTTCAATAACAAAATATTCTGTTAATCAATACATCAAATTGAGTAACACATATTTAAACGAGTGGCATAATTTCCCTGCATATTTAAGAAAGGATATAAATAATATAATTCCCGGAGCAACTACTTGGATGGCATCTGGTGGCAAATATCCTGCTGATGATTTGCTTGTCAGTTACAAAAATGGCAAAGTCATACATTACCGAAGAACTCACCAATGTATCTGTACAGGACCTGCTGATTCTCCATGTTATTGTCCCTCATTGGCAGATACAAAGACAAAAGAGGATGCTAAAAACTGTGCTGACAACTTAATAATTTTACCACAAAATATTGAATTTAATTCGGGTGACTATGATATTTCGGATTTCAATTCTATTAATAAACAAATAGGTATAATTTCCCTACCTGAAGATGCAGATTATTATGCCTTTTGGGATAATTGCGTAGTATTAGTTACAAAAGAGGGTGATATATATTTTATGAAGATATAAAACAGCCAAGAGTAATACCGCAAAATCACTTGCGTCATACGCAAATTTTCTTTTGACTCCATCAAAACTCGCCTAACATTGGATTTAAGATTCGGTATCACCCATCCAAATTTTTCTTTCAGAAAAACTTCTCAAAGCCCTATATGTGATAATCCTTTAAATAAGCCATAAAATAAAGAATTTCCCTGAATTCTCAAAATTAAGGACTTAAATTACCATTTTTAAGTAAATACTATTTAAATAATTTTATTTACTTTATATATTGTGAAATATGAAAAATGACAAAAACTATCTGATTAAATTTCTTATTTTGGTGAGTTTTATTTATCTCTCTATATTGCCTTGTTTTGCATATGATTCCGGAACAGGCAATCTGAAAGTTTACGTGATTGACAAGTCAACAGGAGAAGTTATAGAAGGGGCTTATGTAAACATCATATTAAATGAGACAGAAATAGAAAAAAGAACAAATGAATATGGATATTCTTATTTCACTTCGTTAAATTCCGGAAATTATGATATTTCTGTAAAAGCGGACAAATATATATCAGACCACATTGAAGCACGGGTTTACGAAAATAAAACAGAAACAATAGAGATAAAATTAGATAAATCACCTTACCCTGAGGAAAAAGATATAAACATAGGCGACTTAAAAATTAGTCCGCAATATATCTGCATTAACGAAGACAAAAGAATTTACATTTCAATCCCAATAGAACTTGAAGAAGGAAATGATGTTGAATTTACAGTTAAATTTTATTTATACGACGGGGACAGGTGGGATTATCTCGGGAAAGAAAAAAGAACCCTTGATGAAGATGATGAAAAAACATTTGATGTTTCTTATAATTATCAAGCAGACACCTTTGACAAAGGAGTTTATGAAATAAAAGCAGAGATAGAATACAATGATATTGAAAAAATAGAATATGCTTATTTAATTATTAAGGACTGTGATAAAAAAGAACCCAATGATAAAATTGAACCCGAAGATTCTGATTTTAAAATAAGTTCAATTACCTTAAACCCAACTTACCCAATACTCGACGAAATGAATATTGTAAGAGTTTTAATAAGACCAGAAAAAAATATTGAAAAATACCAGACCATCAGAGTAGAAGCGTGGATTGATGGAAAATTTGAGAGATATGAATATATTGATTTTGGGTATATGGAATTTAGCAAAACTTTTAAATTTGCTTTTGACACTGCGAATTATGGAATTGGATATCACACAATGAAAATAATTATAATTTCTCCTCAAGGAATAAGCGAAAATATTAAAACATTTTACATAGCTCAGGAAAGAACTGAAGAATCAATTATTATTAAATCATTTCAGAAACATTGCCTTAAGATTAAAGACATCAATCTGATTAACTCTCCTGTAAAAACAGGAGACCAAGCTGAAATAAAAGTAATTGTTGAGAACTGCGGAACCTACATGGAAAGAAATATAATTCTTAAACTAAACACTTCAGGCAAAATACTTTCAGAATTATTTGATTTAAAAAAAGGGGCAGAAAGAGAAATAATTTTCAGAATTAATAATTCAAAAACCGAAAACCTGAGTTTTAAGTTACAGAACGGGTACAATAATTTAAATAAAACTTACGAGCTTGTTACTTACACAGGAATACTTTATATAGAACCCGAACCAATTTATATCATCAAAAATAATAAAGACAATATAATTAGATTATTGATAAAAAATATAGGGAAAGTCAAAGATGACTTTGAACTTATCTTCCCTGAAGACATTGCTAAATGGCTAAAAGATTACCCAAAAACAGTGGAACTTGATAGCGGAGAATCAAAGATTATTGAAATTATCATGCGACCAAATCTTGATCCTGGAGAAAATAGAATCAAAATTATTCTGAAAACTGAAAATTATGAAAGTTTTGTTGAATTGACAATAAAAGTCGAGGAAATACCTGATACATCTACTAAAAACCCACTGGGAGATATAACTGGAGTGACTCCATATCCCGCAAATCAATGGTTTGTATTTAATAACATCACCATCCAGAAATGTCTAATAACAACTGTTATATTAGTCTTATTGCTAACAGTGGTTTTATTAGTATGGATGTTATACAAATCACTTAAAGAACACAGATTGCACCTGAAAAAAGAAGAAAAAGTAAGAGAAATTTTAGGAAATTTAAATGAAGAAACTGTCAGTGTTAACTCCAAAAATTATGACTATTGAAAATTAGGAATGGCTTAAATATAATTATAGCCTGAATATTATATCCTAAATAAAGTTCCCCACCACAAAGTGACGAGATATCTGAGAATAAAAGAAATTTAAATATTCTCTGTGATTATTATGGTTAATCTTAAATGCCTTCTTGGATTTCATAAATGGGAAAAATTCATGGGTCCTCAAAACAAAGGAAATGGTAAATTTGCCCAAGAATACATCTGCAAGAGATGCAGAAAAATAAAAGAGGTTATAAGTTAATTGCCTTATTTCTTTGACTCTGTTGATTTTAACCAAAAATTCATTTTATCTTAGAAATCTGATAATTATACTTTCCCTTATAATTTCAACAACACATAAAATTTAAAAATAAAATTGATTTAAAAACAAAAATTAAAACTTTACCAGACTCTTGATAAGTTTATCTTTTTCCTCATCATGAGTTGTGAACATACCTCTAAGAACTTTCTCTATGTATTGCAACCTGTCTTCTAATTTATTTATTGTTCTCTTCATTTCCACAAGACCGCACCAAACTTGAGCAACCTGCACATTCTCTGCAGCTCTGTAAGCGCATTTGTGTTTTCTTATTGATTCCAATAATTCGTTTAGTTCCTGCTCTGCTTCTACTGACAAATTTTCTTTCCAGTCTGCTTTTTTACCATTTACACCTAAATCAAGCATTTTTTTCACCTAAATTAATTAAGAAAAAAACTTTAAATACTAATTAAAATTAAGTAGTAACATTATTGATTATTAATTCCAAAATCAAGATAATTAATATATATATAAATACATATTGTTATGTTTAAAGGCATTTCTCCTGTTATTGCAATTATTTTATTAGTTGGTGTTACTATAGGGGGTATTATTACTGCCTATATTGGAATCAACAGTTTAACAGATGATGTGGAATCAAATATTGAAAAATCCATTACACAGGAATTTGATGCGCGCGGCGCAGACCTTAAAGTAGATGTCTTCGGAAACTGCAAGATTTACCTTAGGAACACAGGAATAAAAGATGTACCTATAGAAGCAATAAATCTTTATGTTGATGATAAACCAGTAAATTATGAGCCTTCAACAGGTCTCCTTAAAACAAAGGATGTTGTAGAAATAAACTTTCTTGATTTGGATTACAAAAAATATGAAGTAAAAATAAAATTGAAGGGTAATTTATTAGATCAGGGTTATATGGTTTGCACCAATGGAACTCCTGTCTATGATTTTTCCTGTTCAGTGAGATACTCAGGTTGTAATGCTGAAGAGACTGAAGTTTTGGCACTATCTGATATAACAAACGGTTTTGCAGAATTGGCAACTGAGGGGAATTATAATTACAAACTCTGTTGCAGAAATATCACATCAGTAACAACAACATCAGATAAAAATTGTGGTGAATTTTATACAGGTCTTATAAGTTTGTCAGGAAATACAAATGCTTTCGTTGAAGAATTTGATTTACCGCAGAGTTCATTTAGTTTCACTAATAAAACCAGTATTTGCGTGGAGCTTAATGGTAATGCAAGATTGAATTGCGATTACACTACTCTTACTAATTGTGAAAAATGGGGTTGGCATAAAATAATTTCAATGTCTTCTCTAACAAATGCAAATATAGGAAATATTAATGCATATCCTAATCATATATTGTGTTGTACAACCTATTAAATTACACAATTAATCCTTGATATTATCTTCTTTCTTTTTCTTTCTGCCTGAGAACAACTTTAAAATAGATTTCACTATCGCTTCAATAAAAGACAGACTAAGATATATTGTATACCCAAGAACTCCAAGATAAATGAAAAAAAGAATTGTCCCCAAAGTCAAAGGCCAGTCAACGCCAAAGAATATTATCATGATTACGGGAAATAAAGCAGAAATACTTGATATCGCCAGATACCTTAAAAGAAGCTTTACTCCTTTATAAACAAGATAAACAAAAATTATAAATAAAAAGATAATCCCTGCAATCTCTACATCAAACATCTTGGAAAGTTAACAAAGAAAGAATAAGTAATTGAACCTGCAAGAGACAAATTGGATAATAAATTTACAAGACTTCTTGAAAAAACAGTTTCTCTTCCTGAATATTTCATCAGACCTTTGGTTAAAGATCTTTTAAGAAACCAATGGTTTTCATCTATATATCTTATAGCTTTGGAATGATTTCTATTTAATCTCGCTAAATACCAGTCAGTCATATTTTTTACAGAAACATATCTTTTCTTCAACTTAGCATTCCCGGAAATCAGTTCTTTCAAAATAGTATCAAGATCAAACTCACAATCAACCTTAGTAATACCGCTACCAACCCATTCTTTCTGATGCGCATCTGTCCCCGCAACCATAGGTTTGTTAAATTTCCCTGCATATTTCAAAGCCCTTAAATTCGCAAATTTATCAAGACACATTGCATTAAATACTTCAATCCCGTCAGCAAATCTAGACAAACCCTGTATGCCTTTCTTCGCAAGATCAAATGGATGAGGGGCTATAGTTATGCCTCCCTGTTGATGAACCTTATCCATTGTCTCAAAAACATCCTGTCCTGGCTTTATTTCTTCTGTAATACCTAAAGCAAGTAAATGCCCTTGCCTGGTTGAAATTTCCTCCCCGGGGATTATAACAAAATCATCAAATTTAAGTTTCTTCAAGGAATCCCAACTTTTAAGATTATTGTGATCTGTGATTGCAATCCCGTCAAGTCCTCTCAGTCTCGCCTCTCTCACCATCTCAACAGGGGAAGCCAAATTTTCTTCTCCAAGAATTTTTCCTTTAGAATACCAGGAATGGGAATGCAATTCAAGTAACATAATATTATTAATTTAGATTATAATCTTTGATATTTAATTGTATAGTGCAATGCTGCTGATTTCCAATATATCTTTAATATCCATTCCGTCTTTTCTTGTTACGACACTTGGTTTCGAAGTAGTGGAATTCCACCTTGCTATAAAGGAAATTATTAAAATAACTATAGTTTAGATAATAACATAGGTTACTATAAGTACTGGATTTCTTATTCCATTGCCGCACAGACCATTGCACATACATCTGGTTTCTCTGCCTTGCACCTCTACATTTACTACACCGCCTGAGGGTCTTGTAAATAGAGTACACTTAGAGGTTAAATTAATATTTTTTGGAATATATGAACCCATTCGTTCGCTCCAATCCGTCTTACCATAAC
>CAZLSF010000021.1:0-11444 GCA_964562245.1 uncultured archaeon
CAGATAACAATTATAGACCAGTTCTCAAAGTGAACCAGGATTATTACCGAGCATTAAAACAATATTTCTAAACAGGCACTGAATTAAATCCTGTTTATACCAGTATTGCGTATCAATGGTTCGTCAATTATCTTATGCTATTCACTTTTGCATCAATAGACTGTTGTAAATGGTTTGTTCCAAATCCTTGTCAGAGTAAAGAATCATTTCATAAACTTTTTTACCATAACCTTCTTTATATTTTTTAGCAACTTTAAAACTAATCCTTCTGTCAGGAAGTAAAACCAATTCAAATTTAGAATATGCCAAGACCTTTGCTATTTTATTTATCTGTTTGTTGGATAAGACTTAATTTTGAATTAAATATTACCAAGGTTTATCTTTTAGTTTTAGCGTAAATGCAAATATATTTGAAGAATAGTGTATTAAGGGGGTAATGAATAAAAGAAAAATTACCCAGGAGAATTCAATAGAGATAATAACCGACAATACAACAAGGGAAAAAACCAAAAAATCCAATTGATCCAGTATTGGAGTTGGAGCTCCTCTTTCAAGCCCAAATCTCCTCTTTACAAAAGAACCTATTAGATCACCCACAATTGCGCCGGTTGATAATAAAATTATTGTGAGCAAATTATGCTGAAACTGGAAAACATAAAATTGTCCCATGAAAGGTTGTAGGTAGATTTGTAATATACCTACGAGTGTTCCAAATATAATTCCGCTGAAAAATCCTTCTATAGTTTTCCCATCACCAAGCAGACGATAACCATCAACAAAATTTTTCTTAAAATCTATGGGATGCTTTCCATTCATGATGACCGGGAAGAGATTAGCGCAATAAGCAGGAAGGATTAGCCAGAGGCTATTAATTATTATATCCAACATAATATGATGAAGAAAGAATTAAAGATTATATGTAATAATTGCGGGAAAATTAATAAAATACCCATAAGACACTTTTATGATTGTTTTGAAGGACCTTTTATATGTAAATTTTGTGGGGATGTACTGGAGTTGGATGTAGATCGCGAATAAAAAGGACTATTTAGCAGATATTAATTATTTCTTTGTTAATTCTAATGAAATTTAATTAATAAAATGATATTCATCCGCAGGCAAGGATATATGCAGTTCCATTACTTGCTAGATATTTCTGCTATTCTTTTCATAGGAGAATCTCTTGATAAATTTAATTGATCATTAAGTAATTTATCCTCAAATTCACGAAATCCATAATTTTTATAATGTTCTTCCAGCACCATTACAACGCACCCAGAACTTCGTCCTTTGTAATAAATCCAATCTTTTATGTTTCCCATAATTTCTCCCAGACTATCAGATTTATCTGTGTTAAAAACATATAAACCAGGATCAGGAGATACATCTTCTTCATCATAATCACTTAACCTAAATTCTGGTTCAGTAAATATTTGTTTAATTTCTTTTTCTGAAGAAAAAGAAGATACTTTGTATTCTCTTATATAGTCCAAATTGGTAAAATAATCAATCATTTCTTTAGTCGGTGCCAGAAGTATATTATAATAAAACTGTAAATCTGGATCTTTTAGTATTGCACATATACCTTTTTCTAAAGTTTCATAAGATAACATAAAAATGTAACTTTTAAATGATTAATATTTAGTGGGCTCGGGGAGATTTCCAATTTGCAGGGTTTCATTGAACTCCCGACCTCTGCCATTTCCAAATAAATTTTGAATGATATATGAATTATTTTTTTGGCTTAAAGCATTTCTTTTTCTAAAAGAAAGACCTTATGTGAAGGCAGCATCATACCACTAGACCACGAGCCCATAATCTTAAAATACTATTTAATTTATTAATTTAAAGGTATATTATGGACGAAGTGAGTATGGATAAATTGGTAAAGACGGGGACAACAACAATAGGTTTAACCTGCAAAGGAGGTATTTTGCTTGCATCTGAATCAAAAGCATCTATGGGTTATATGGTTGTAAACAAAGATGTCCAGAAAGTATTCAAAATAGATGATAAAATAGGCATAACAATTGCGGGGATGGTTAGCGATGCGCAGCAATTAATAAATATATTGAAAGCGGAGATTTCACTTTACAAGCTCCAGACTGGCGAAGAAATGAGTATTAGCGCAGTTGCAAATTTGCTGTCAAATGTGATGTATGCAAGAAGATTCTATCCTTATTATACGCAGATAATAATTGGAGGTGTTGATTCTACAGGACCTCACATCTATTCTTTTGACCCAACAGGTTCTTGCGTAAAGGAAAATTATGTTTCAACCGGTTCAGGAAGCCCTTTTGTGTATGGTATTCTTGAAAAAGATTACAAAAATAATATGACCTTAGAAGAAGGAAAGAAACTTATAAAGAGTGCAATCAGGAGCGCTGCTCAGAGAGACATGGCTTCAGGAGGAGAGAAAATCTGGATTGCTGAAATAACCGACAAAGGTTTTAATTTAAACGAAGATAAATTAAGCAAATTAAAATAATTATTTTTTAGTTTTAAGTATTTTGAGTTATTAGTAATTTTAGATTATTATGATTGACGAAAAAACAAAGAAAGATTTGTTGAAAAAACATTACAAACTTTTTAATCATTCCGGGGTGCAGATTTGCGAATGGAATAGGAAATCATTAAGGGAGACTGGGGTGTGTTATAAGGAAAAATTTTACGGGGTTGACTGTCATAGGTGTATGCAGTTTTCTCCCGCGGTTGTAACCTGTAACCTTAATTGCGTATTTTGCTGGCGTCCAAATGAAGTCATGATAAAAGAATTAAATGATAAGGTGGATGAACCAGAGGAAATTGTGGAAAATCTTATAAAACTAAGGAAAAAATTATTATCTGGGTTTGGGGGGAGCGTTGCCGATAAAAAAAAGCTGGAGGAATCTTTTGAACCTAATCACTTTGCAATTTCACTATCAGGCGAACCTACATTATATCCAAAAATAAATGAATTGATAGATTATCTGACAGAAAGGGCAAGAACAGTTTTTCTTGTGACAAACGGGACGAGACCCGATGTTTTGGCCAAACTGAAACCAAAGAAAAACTTCCAATTATATATTTCATTAAATGCTCCGAATGAAGAGAAGTTTATGCAAATATGCAGACCAACAGATAAAGATAGTTGGAAAAGATTTAACGAAAGCCTAAAAATAATGAAAAATTTCAAAGGAAGGAGAGTGATTAGGTTGACTTTAATTAAGGATCTTAGCTTTGATTATAATTTTATTGATGATTACCTGAACTTAATTGAACTCGGTTCTCCGGATTTTATTGAAGTAAAATCTTTTATGAGTATTGGCAATGCAAAGGAAAGACTTGGTGCGGAATATATGCTTAGTTTCAAGGAGATAAAGGAATTTGCCGAGAAAATTACTGAACGAAGCAATTATAGATTAGAAGACTCTAAAGAAGATTCAAGAATTGTTCTCTTGAAAAACAAGGATTCAAAAGTCGTTAATAAATTTGATTAATTTTTACAGCAATTGCATAGATGTTATTTGGATGTGGATTTAACTTTTTTCAAAACATATCCATAATAATAGATACTCTGAGTGCCTTTAAGTTGTTTAAACCCAAAAAAATGTTTACATTCAATTATTTTAAATCCAGCTTTTTTGAAAACAGGTTCAATTTCTTTTTTATAATAATTTTTATATGGTGCTTTTGAATATTTTGGAAATTTTTTTGGAATTGTTATTGCAAAAATCCCTTCAGGTTTTAATTTTTTATTAACTTCTTTAAACAAAGATAAAGGATTTTTTATAAATTCAATAACGCCTATAAGAACAGCTGCGTCAAATTCTCCGTTTTTGACTTTTAAGGGTGTTTCTAAATTTTGACAAATTAATTTTTTAAAAGGAAGTTTTTTTGCTTCTTTAATCATTTCAGGTGTAAGGTCAATTCCTATAACTTCATATTTCTTATTGAAGAACTCCAATGAACTTAAGCCAGTGCCGCACCCAAGGTCGAGTATTTTTGCGTTTTTTAATTTGAGTTCTTTTATGGTTAGTAAACTCATCTTTTTATAAGCCGTATATCTTCCGCGATTTTTAACGCGTTTATTATAAGTTTTGGATAAATCAGAATACATTTTTTTTATCTCTTTGAGTTCCATCTATTATTTATCAGAATTTAATATTATTTTATAAATCAATATAAATTCAAAAGTTTTAAATCTATGCAAGTTGATATAAATAAATTAAAAAAGAGTGAACTATATTCCGAGAACTTGGATGCCTGAAGGGAACTGATGACAAAAAACTTTTTAAGTGATTTTTAGCCAGTGCGGTTATGTGTGTCATGATGGAAAGACATCTATGTAGATTTTGAGAAATTGTGAAATTCTTCTTTTTTACGATTAACACTAAATAAAGAATTTATTTGATTTAACTCAAAAGAAGAACAAAAACAATTAAACCTAAAATAGCTGAGGAAGTTGTTGCAATTAGATTAGTTGTTTCATTTGAACATTTCCCCTTTAACTCAAATTTTGCTCCAATGTAAGAATCTATGTTGCATCCAATAAACCCAATCAGAGTAGCAAGGATAAATAATTTGAATCCCAGATAAACGCCGGGGAGTGAAACAAGCAAACCACCAATCAGTCCTATAAGAAGACCTAATTTAGAGACCCCACCTTCTGTTCCTGTTTTAACTTCTTCAAGAGTTGTAATAAGTCTTGGGTTTTTTTTGCTAAGTTGCCCTATCTCAGAAGCAAGAGTGTCTGCGCATGCGCAGGATATTCCGCATAAGAAAGCAAAATAAATTGCCGGGTGCGGAATCGCAAGATAAATAAATGAAAACAGTAGGGATGGAAAAAGATTGCTTGTAAGATTTTTTAGATTCCTGCCTTTTTTGTGGACGACCATTTTGTAATCTCTTTTGTATTTTGTTGCAAAACTTGTAAGAATATACAATATCAGCAGAGATGCAAACCAGTAAAGAGGAAACAAAAGAATGAAATACAGAGAAAATGAAAAAGTAAATATCGCGGATTTTCTGTCAAGGACTTTTTTTATATATCCAACACCAACGAGAAGAATACTGAGAAAAATAGCTGCTAAGTCGATGAGTTGGATTGAGAGAATCATATTTGTTATTTCCATAATTTGCCTGTGATTACGCCTGCGATGAAACATAGAATAACCGAAATTGTCAGGAACAAAATTGCAGTTTCATAATTGCATGAAACAGGGGTTAAGAATTCACTTGGTTTTATTTTTTCAGGTTCAAAATCCTGATTTAACAATTGGTTTAAATTTGAAAGTTTTTCTGCGTAGGTATAGTAAACTAATGATGTTGAAGGGTTTTCTTCTCTTAATGATTCTGCATATTCAAAATAGCTTTGCCCCATCACTGAATTTGTTTTGTTTATCGCTACCAGAGCTCCTCTCCTGTGCAATTCTATAAGGTAATCGTCTTTTTTATACAGTACTTCTGAAGCAAGTTCCGCATTCACATAACTTTTGATCCCGGTTATGATCGAGGCGTAATATTTTTCTGAGTTATAATTGTCTTTTGCTTTTTCAAGCATGGTATATGCATTGCTCAACAGACTGTTTGAAGTTGTAAGCGAGATGTAGGTTAATATTGAAGAGGTTTCAGAGATGATTTCATTGGCTGCTTCTTTAGGGTCTCTGCTGGTTTTTATGTATTTCGGGAACTGGTCAGCGTAATTCATCCATGAAACTGCAGTGTACAATCTTTGGTCTGCAAAGGAAGCATAGTAAATGCTTTGGGTATATTCTTCATTATAGTAATCTTTCCATGCGAGTTCCAGGTTGTCATAAGTTTCTGATAATCTTTCTTCAGTTATTGCATAAAGTTCAAGGTTGGAAGTGTTGATTTCAAAGATTCGGCTTTCAATATTGTTAAGATAATTTTTCAGAAAATTTTTTTTATCTTCACTCTCAAGCAACTCGGTTAATTTAATCCCATATTTATAAGAGATTGATTTTGAGAATGCAAATGAAGCCGCGGAGTAATAGTTTTTCTTATAATAATTTTCTTCCGCTTTGTCAAGAGATAATTCGCAAAGTTCAGAAACCTGTTTTTCAGATTCATGCCCAATTTTTGAATTTTTAAGTTTTGTTTCGCATTCATTTTTCAATTCTTTTGCATTGTCAAGAAGTTTGTCCGCAAGTTTTTTCATCACCTGCTGATATTCTTCGCTTCTTTCAAATTTAAATTCAGGTGTTTTTATTTTATAATTGGTAAAATATTCAAATGCTTCCTGCACTGAAGATACTTTTTTTACAGTAAGGTTCCAGTGGTTGCTTGCATATTTGGCTACATCCACCTGTCCGGAAGTGTTTTCATCAAATATAAAATGTCTTTTAGGTATTAAGAAGGTATTTCCTATTTCAGAAACCGCTTCGGCTTTTTCAATAATGCCTGAGACAGCACCTATTGAACCATCAAGATTAATAGTTCCAGTTATCATGACATTATTGTTTATTTTTGCATCTAACAGTGAGGCAAGAGTTGCAACAGTCATTGCAGCCCCTCCGCTCGGTCCACCTACAATCTGTGCTTCTGACCTAATAGTATAATAAAAATCATATTTTGAGCAGTCAAGAAATAAAATATCGCAGGCCACTTTTTTTGCGATTATTGCTGATGCTTGAGTATCTACTTTTGTGAGAGGCCAGGTATCCACATAAACATGCCCATTACCTTCTTTAATATCCACAGTCACACTTGCAAGAGCTCCTTTATGTCCATATCCAGTATCTTCAACAGCTGGAAGGTAAATAGTGGTTTCTTTTAACGCTAAACCAGGAGGGATTATAAGCAGGAATAGAGTTAATAAGAATATTATTTTTCTCATAATTTATCTCTAAAACAATTAAAATATAATTTCCTGATTTCTTCTTTCTTTTTTGGGTTTATCTCAACTGCAACAATCCCTTCCCCGGGCTGACCATACAAAACAATGCCTTTCTCATACTCAAGAACAACAGGCAAAACCAGCAGGTCTTCTTCACCTTCAATTTCAAGAAGAATATTACTATATCTTTCTGCTTCCTTGATTTCTTTAATAGTATTTTCTGAAATACTCCCTACTTCGTTGTCTGATTTAAGAGTATTTTCAAATAAATCTTTGTAATTATAAGATATTTCTTTCCTTTCTATTTTGTAGTCAATAATTGAAAGTTTTGGTTTAAAACCCAGTTCAAGTGCTGTTTGCGTTACTTTATCTCCAACTGTTATAATTTCTTTGCCTTTAATTACTTCCAGCAGATTATCAGGATTAATCAGATTGCCGAGTGGTTTCTTTAGAATTTCTCTGCATTCCTTTTTCAGGATAAGGTCCATTATATTGTTTAGTTTTTTATCCATTGTTTAGTTATACAGATATTTTTAAGGAAAAATAAAGAAGAAGGTTGTGCTGTAAACTTTTTATGATAAAACAAATAAAATAATGCTCTCTGCAAAAAAACATAAATTCAAAAAGATATTTTCTTTTCTGATTTATCCTCTGAAAAAATTAAATATCACGCCAAACCAGATAACTTTCGGTTCATTTTTATTGTCTTTTCTTGTTTTTTATTTTGTATTGAAATATGAGTTCCTCATAGCTCTAATTCTGTTGGTATTTACCTCACTTTTTGATGCTTTAGACGGATTTTTGGCAAGAGATATAAAAAGAGAGACCAAATGGGGCGCTTATCTGGATACAATCACAGACAGGTATGTTGAATTTATTATCTTGTTTTCTTTTTTCTTTGTAGATATTCCAAAAGTTGTTTTTTCCGCGGAAGTCTGGATTGCATTATGTATATTTGGCTCTTTAATGACCACTTACTCAAAATCCGCATTTTCAGAGAAGACAAACAAAAAACTTGAAAGCGGTTTTATAGAGCGCCCGGAGAGACTGGTTCTTTTAATGATTGGAGTATATCTCGCCAGTATAAATTTGATATACCTCTCTTATTTTTTAATTCTTTTTGCTCTGCTTACAAATCTATCCGCATTACAGAGAATTATAAAATCACTCAAGAAAATTAAGGATTAATTTGTTTCTTCTGCACATTTAACTTCCAATCTTTATAGTTATCTAATTTGTTATAATTACAGTGGAAATAAATAAAATTTCAGATATTTTAAAAGTATATTGAATTCTCGTTCTTTATTTTTTTCTATTTATTTTAATCATTATTTTCAATTTCAACCTCGTCTTTTGCTTTTTAATATATTGCTTTGGATTTATACCATAGTTAATGCTTGAATTATATCAACAACAGAAAAATATTATTTATCATCATACCAGATTCTCTTTATTTTTTATCCTGAAACACAACCAATTTTCTTTCCTTATTTTTTATCCAATAAACAACAATATATTATTTTTTCTCAAACCCAAATACTAAACTCAGATTTTTATACTCAATTTTCCCCTTCTCAACTTCAACCCCATAACTAATTTTCTCCGCTCTGACTTCTTCTTTCAACCTACTTTCAAATCTTTTGATAAATTCCTTATCTTCTAAAAACAAATTAATCCTGTCAAGAACATTTAGTTTTTCTTCGCCCCGAGCTTTCTGGATTCCTCTCACAAGTTCCCTGAAAAATCTTTCTTCTTTAAGTTCTTCATCTTCTGTTAAATCAAGAACCACATAACCTTTTGAAAATGAAGTTCCTTCCATGCTTTTCTGTTTTATTATCAAATCATCTTTTTCAATTTCAAATTCTCCAAGTTTCATTTTCTCACCCAAATCTTCAGGTTTCATCTGTTCAATCAGTTTAGCGACTTCATTTGTTCGACCGCCGAACTTTTTCCCTATCTTCGCAAAGTTTGGTTTTATTTCCACATTATCCGCTTCCCCAAATTCAACTTCAAATATATTTGAGAGTGTTTTAATAATTTCTTTTACTTCTTCAACATTTATTTCAGAAGAGCAAAACACCGTTGCTTTTTTCACAGGCAATCTTAATCTTACCCCCTGCTTTTGCCTTTCACTATTAATTGCTTCAGATATCTCTTTTGCGAACTCAAATTTGTTTTCAAGGGTTACATTTATTTTTTCTGTTTCAGGTTCAGGCCATTTGCTTAGATGAACTGATTGATCAAAAAGCGAAGTATACAAATCTTCTGATAAGAATGGCGTTACTGGAGCCAATAATTTCAAAACTTTTTTTAAAGTATAAGTCATAACCTTGCCAACCACCCCCATATCTTTCCTGTTTCTCACAAGTTTAATGTAAATTCTTGAAAAATCATTCACAATAAAATCAACAATTCTTCTTGTGGCGTAATGAAACCTAAAGTCTTCAAGATCTTTTGTGGATTTTGAAACCAGAGAGTTGACTTTTGAAATGAGCCATCTATCAGGAAGTTTTTCAGGAACAACTTCTTCAGTATTTTTAGATGAGTAGGATTGCACAAATGTTACCAGATTATATAGCGTGTTCAGTTTGCTATGCAGGATTTTTGCTTCATCCAGAGAAAACCTTTGTGTTTCCCATGGAACATTTGTCTGGCAAATATACAACCTTAATAAGTCTGCGCCAAGTTCTTTATACCCGTCTTCAGCCCACACAACATTTCCAAGACTCTTGCTCATCTTTTCTCCTTTTTCATCAAGGGTCCATCCATTGCAGCAGACTGTTTTATAAGGCGCTTTGTCAAATATAGACATTCCGCATAACATTAAGGAATAGAACCAACCTTTCACCTGATCCTGACTTTCATCAATTAAATCCACAGTGTCGAGTTCTTCAAATAATTCTTTGTTTTTGAAAGGGTAGCCAAGAGATGCAAAAGGAGCAATTCCTGAATCAAACCACACATCAAGAATATCTTTTTCTCTTTCCATTTCCCCACCGCATTCACATTTTAAATGAATGTTGTCCACAATAGAAACTGATATATCAAAATCAGGATTTATTTTTTCTATTGCGTATTTTAGCAGCTCCTCTCTTGAACCAATTATTTTTGACGAACCGCATTTTTTGCAGACCCATACCGGAAGTGGAATGCCCCAGAATCTTTGTCTTGTAATTGGCCAGTCAGGAGAATTTTGGATTAAATTATAAAATTGTTCTTCAATAGATTCAGGAAGCCATCTCACAGATTTAGTTGCTTTAAGAATTTTTTCTCTCAAGGTATCAATTTTCATAAACCACTGTTTGCTTTTCCTGAATATTAAAGGGGTGCTGCATCTCCAGCATACTGGTGATGAGTGGATTATTGTTGTGTTGTAAAATAAATTTCCTTTTGATTTGAGATATTTAATAATTTCTTTGTTTGCTTCTTCAATAGTTTTATCCTTAAAGATTCCTGTTTCTTCTTCAAGTTTCCCGCAACCGCTTACTGGGGAAGGGCTTGGTAGATTATAATGTTCTCCTATTTTGTTGTCCTCAGCTCCATGACCCGGAGCAATATGAATTATTCCAGTACCTGTAGAAATATCAACAAGGTGCCCAAATTCATCCTGCCCTTCAACTTCTTTTTTTGCCCTGATTTTTCCCGCAACTCTTTTTTTCATTATCGGAATTGAAAGCACTATTGTGTGCGAGTTTTCAATTTCTTTTTGAAGCGGACATTCAAGCAGGGATTCGTATCTTATCCCTTCTAGTTCTTTGCCTTCAAATTCAGAGAGGATTTTAAATTCTTTGTTGAGTTCTTTAAAGAGTTCAAGTCTTTTTTTTGCAAGAATTAATGTTTCCCCGTTTACTTCTGCTTTTACATATTTTTCATCAGGATGAACACAGAGGGCGACATTTGCGGGCAGTGTCCACGGCGTTGTGGTCCACACAAGGAAATATTCTTCCCGGTTTTTTATTTTGAATTTTATGTAAATTGAATGGCTTGTCAGGTCTTTGTATTTGTCGCTGATTTCATAACCGCTTAAAACAGTTTCACAATGGGGACACCAGTAATTTGGTTTTTCGCCGGGGACAAGAAGACCTTTATCATGAATTTTTTTTATTGCCCACCACCCGCTTTCACGATATGAATTATCAATTGTAAGATAAGGAGTCAGGTATCCTCTCCAAGCTCCAAGTTTTTTGTAAAGTTCCATCCACTCTTTTTCATTTCCAACCGCAAAATTCTTGCATTCAGATATAAATGTGTCAATTCCTATTTTTTCAATATCTTTTTTTTCTTTAATGTTAAATTTTTTCTCAACTTTATTTTCTATTGGCAATCCACCGCAGTCAAAACCGGGCTGGAACCACACTTTAAACCCTTGCATAAACTTAAATTTACCCCATATATCTTTGTAGGTTGTTGTTTTGACATGTCCGACATGCGCAGAAGCGTTTACATAAGGAGGTCCATCAAGGAGGTAGAATTTTTTACCATCTTTCCGGTTTACTATTTTTTCAGGAGTTTTGTCTTCTTCCCATTTTTTTTGAATTCTTTCTTCAACTTCTTTTGGGTTGTATTGCATAAAATTAACTGTAAAAATTTAAGTTTTAGGAAAAAT
>CAZLSF010000022.1:0-11444 GCA_964562245.1 uncultured archaeon
TTTCCGACCACAAAGAGACAAATCAAATATAGTTTGCAAACACAGAGTTTTATTTAGATTTTAGAGAAGGATCAAAGAATTATTAAATTTAAGAATAATCAAATTGACACCAGCAGCATCCAGATAAGAAGCAATAACAAGAATTTTATCTACCTCAAAAGCCGAGCTAAAACTATAAAAATTCAAACCATTACGAAACAATTACTTTATAATAAAGACTTTTAAAGTTTTTTATTATTATTATTGCATGGCGTTTCCAATTGTAATACCAGCAGTAGGGTCTCAGTTGTTATTAGGTATGTATGCAAAGTTAAGTAAAGAAGAAGTAAATTATACCTGTCCTGACTATTTTAAGCCTGATGTGACGGTAGTCATACCTGCCAAAAATGAGGCAAAAAGGCTTCCTTATGCTTTAGCATCTTTAGACTCACAAACTTACGAATTAGGTAAAGTGGTTGTAGTAGATGATGGTTCAGAAGATGAAACTTATGAAGTTGCAAAGATGATGAAAGAAATAACCGATTTGGATTTAGAAGTTATACGAAGAGAAAAATCAATTGGCAAAACACCATCAATAAAAGAGGTTGCAAGAAAATACAATTCAGATAATCTATTTGTTTTGGATGCAGACACTATTCTAGAAGATGATTATATAGAAAAAGTGAGAGTTCCACATTATAGTGACAAAGTTGCAAGTTCATATGGTGTTGTAAAGTCATTAACTAAACAATTTAAGAAAAAATATTACAAAAAAAAAGTAGAACCATTGTTTTTAAATTCAGATATAGACATCGAAAAATATTCGGAAAACTTATTATTTGATGCTGATGAGAAAGATGGGTTTGTTGAAAATCTAAAATATTATTCATCTAAATGGCCAGTGATTAAGTTTAGGAATGGCTTGTACGCTATGGATCAGTATTTTACAAAAGATAGTTATCTTAGACTATTTGATACAACTCTTTTCCCTATTGGGTGTGGGGTTTTATATAATAGGGATAAACTTAAAGATGTGTTTGATGAGTTTGAATCTTCGCTTGGAGATAACTTGACTACTTCAGAAGACATATTTATAGGATTTGCTTTCTGTGATAAAGGTCTCAGAAATATTCAGGTAAAAGATGCACATATGGTAAGTACTGAACCTAAAATTACAAGACTTCCTAAGCAATCTACTCTTTGGGGTTCATCTTTTCTTCAAAGTGCTTATTATTTTGGTGACCTTTCTAAATCATTCCGAAAAAAGAAAGCTAACTCAGATGAAAAAAATTCAAAGGAACCTCTTGGGTGGTGTATTTTTCCGCCATTAATTGAAAAATTATCTTATCCTACAAGTATAATAGCCTTGAGTCTTATTGCACCAAGATGGGCCGCTGCAACTATTGGTATTGAATATGCCGCATATGCTGCGACCTCTTATCTTTCTACTCCAAAAAAAGATAGAAAAGGTTTGGCTTCAAGCATACTTGTATCAGAGCCAATAAGGCTGGCGAGTTTACCAATAGACTTGTATATAATGGGTAAATTTGGCTTAGATTTAATGAGAGGTAAAAAGGACTGGAGAAAATGAGTGAAAAAATATTAGTTACTGGAGGAGCTGGGTTTATAGGTTCACATTTGATAGAAACTTTATTAGAAAAAGACAATGAAATTGTAGTTTTAGATAATCTCAACACAGGTTGTTTGGATAATTTATCTACTAATCTAGAAAAAATTGAATATGTAAAAGGAGATATTAGAGATAAAGAAATTGTTTATAAGGCTCTTGATAATGTTACAAAAGTATATCACTTAGCTGCAGAGGTTGGTGTTGATAGATCTATAAAAGTACCTGCAGCCGTAACCATAGACATTAATTTAAATGGTACCAAAAAAGTATTGGAAACCTGTATAGATTCTGATGTGAATACATTACTTTTTGCATCATCATCAGAAGTGTATGGTCATATTCCTAAGGATAAATTGCCAATAGCCGAAGATGATAATTTTAAACCTGATACAGTTTATGGTGAATCTAAATTAAGAGCTGAAAAATTATGTAAACAATTCTCAGACGAATTTGGCTTAAATACAATATCTGTCAGGTATTTTAATGTTTATGGTCCAAGACAGAGTTTAAATGGATATGCAGTCCCACATTTTATTAATAAAGCATTAAGAAATGAAAATATCAAGATACATGGCAATGGAAAACAAATTAGGGATTTTACTTTTGTAGAAGATGCTGTTGATGCCACTGTACGAGCCTGCAATAAAAAATATGATAAAGAAGTTTTTAATATTGGTAGTGGCATACCGGTTGTAATAGAAGATTTAGCAGAAAAAATAATAGAGTTGTGTGATGCAGATTCTAGAATTGAATATATCTCACTTAGAAGGCCTACGGATACTTATGATAAATATGCTGAACCATCAAAAATAAAAACTCTTACTGGCTGGAACCCTAAAGTTGGGTTAGAAGAGGGGCTGAAAAGAACAATTGAATATTATAAAAATAAGGTGATATAAAATGGCATCATATAAAGATGTCCTGAAAATGCCAACAAATATTGAAGAGACGACTTTGGCAACATTGAATTTCTTTAATGATAATTATCGCGATATTTCTCCTGAAATTTTGGAAAACAGAAAAAAAATTAAAAGATATATTGAAAAGTTTCACAGTGAAGCAGGGACATTAACTTCTAAAGTTAGTGATAAAATAGATTTGTTGGATAAAGAGAAAAATTATCCGGTTCTTATGGCGGCTCATCAACCAAATTTTATTCCCTATGGCGGGGTGGTTAGAAAGGCGACTTTGCTTCATGTTTTAGACAAGGAACTAAAAGAGCTAACCTCAAATCCCAACATTGAATTTTTTGGAATTGCTGATCAAGATATTTCTCAGTCATGGAGATGGCAAAGAGAATCTCAACTTCCAAGTATAAGGAAAAAAAACGGGTACTTAAGTTTATTTTATGATTTTCCTGAAGAATATGATAATAAGCTGTTTTGTTCTGTTCCAAAACCTTCTAAAGAGGATGTGGATGGTTGGAAAGAGGATATTGAAAATTGGATAAACGAAGAGATAAATAAAATAGAAAAAGTTAACAATAACAAAATTTCTTATGGGCAAAAAAGGCAATTATATGAAAATTTTGACAGATTTACAGATTTGTTGGATAGTGCGTATAAGCATTCTACAAATTTTGCTGATTTTAACGCTTTTCTTTTATCAGAAATTGTGAATAAGAAATGGGGTTATGATACACTTTTCACACGATTTTCAGAATGTCAACAGATTTTCGAACATGAATTTGCATTTTTATTATACCATTACAAAGATTTTTATAATAGTCTGAACAAGACAAAATTGGAAATTGAAGGCAAAACAGCAGAAAAAATGGCCCCATTTTGGTATCACTGTGATTGCAATGGGAAAATCAGTTTGTCTGTTTATGATGAAAATGAAAAACAAATTTCTGTTGGAGGCAAGTGCCCAGAATGTAAAGAATATGTTGAGTTTGAATTTGATAGAGATGAACTAAAGAATGGATTTGGGATGAAAGATATAATTTCCAGAATATCTGCCAGAGCACGGGCAATGCCATTAATCATTTTTAATGGTCTTGGAGTAAGCTGTTATGTTGGGGGTTTAGGAGGATCTAAAAAATATTCTGCAGAATCAAAGATAATAGCAAATAATCTAAAGCAGAAATTTCCTGTTTATGTTGCATGGCTACCACATGATTATTATGCTGGATTAGGACAACTAGATGCATTCTTAACTCTGAAATCTGCATGCAATGGAAGTAGAATTAATCTTAAAAAGAGTTTAGACAAAATACAATCAGAAATTGTAACTTTGAGTAGTGAATCAGAAAAAAAGAAAGATAGGCTCCGTAAGCAAATAAAGAAGGAGAATAGAGAAGAAATAATACGGGAAATTAAGAAACTTGATAGTGAATATAGGAAGAAAGAATTATCTTTAAAGGCTTATTTAGCATCTTTAAAAAAAGTTCCAACAGCTTTAGGTCTTAGACCTTCCATCGCAGATTATATAATAAATATCGGTTTGGAAGAAACAAACAGGCAGTGGATAAAATATCTTGAAGGAAACGGAAAATTAACTGAAGATTTATATCTGGACTCAATTTTTGGAAAAAATGAAGAATTATTTGAGTTGGTCAGAGAAGATGGTCTATTGGTCAAGGGTGATAAAAATGGTAGATAAAAAAGTAATTCTGGCAGTTGGTGCACATCCAGATGATATTGAATGGGGTTGCGGGGGAACACTAAAACTCCATAAAAACGCAGGAAATGAGGTTTATGCTTTGGTTTTAACAGATGGAGAATGTAATCAAGACCAGAGAGTTATAGAAAGTAAAGAAGCAGGTGAGATATTAGGTTTAGATGAAGTGTTCTTTCCACATTTGCCGATCGATGAACTATCTGATAACAGAGCCAATATATATTTAATTGAGGAGTATATTAAAAAAATTGACCCTCAAATAATTTATACTACACCAAAAAATGATAGGCATCAGGACCATAGATATTGTGCTCTTGCTACACTTTCTGCTGCTAGGAAGGTACCAAATATTTTTATTTATGAAACAGGTTCAAATATATTATTTACTCCCCATATGTATGTTGATATCTCTGAAACAATGAATGAAAAAATAGATGCCTTATCCAAACATAAAACCCAAATTGATAGAGGTAGCATACAACTGAGTGATGTATATGCACTTGCAAAATACAGAGCATCCCAACTTAGTAAAATAAATAAAACGTTGGAATATGCGGAAGCCTTTGAAATTTATCGTATATTATCTTATCCAAAAACTGGTGGTATGGAAATATGAATGTTGGGGTAATCGGTATTGGATTTATGGGAAAGATACATTTAACCAAACTTGCCCAGCTCCAAAACGAGGGTAAAGTTGAGGTTGTAGCAGTTGCAGATATAAACAAAGAAAAAATAACTTCACAAATATTAGAAGAGTGTGGGGTTCCAGATGCAGAATCTTTTATTGATTACAGAGAGTTACTTAAAAATTATAGTGGGGATTTAGATGCAGTCACTATTGCAACACCTACATCACTTCATTACTCCATTGCAAAAGATGCATTAAACAATAATATTAATGTTCTCATAGAAAAACCAGGGTGTGAAACCAAAGAGCAGGCTGTGAAATTAAAGGAAATAGCTGAAAATAAAGAGAGAAATATTTATGTAGGATACCAACTTAGATTTAAACCTCCTGTGGTTTATACGAAAAAAATTCTGGAAGAAGAAGGATTAAAAGTACATAGTATCAGAGGCTCTTTTGGAAAATACCAGCCAAAATCCAATACTGGTGCGCATAGGGATTTATCAAGTCATGGGCTGGATCTCATAAATATATTTATGAAGGAAACACCTTATAGTATTTCTGGTTTTTTTACAAGATACCATCCCCCACATGCAGATGAGCCAAGAGAATCTACTAGTGATTCAACTTTAAGTGAATTTGAACTCCTAAATCCTTTTGGCACGGCAGTATATGTCTTAAGGTATGGAAACCCAGAAAAACCTAATGAGAATGCTATAGCAACTCTTGATTCAAGTTTTGATTCTCCAAGACGATTTGGTGAATTATATCTAAGATGTACTGATCAGGACAATCAGGATAGAGTGGAATTATATATTAACTTTGCCGAGACAAATTATGCTTTGCCGATCTCAGGGCCGGAAAACAAACAACCAGATCTTATAGATGGATTATTTGCACAGGGTGTCCAGTATTTAAGAGCACCAAGTCATAGAGAGATTGATTATAGTGATGCGCGTCTGGTTTTATTTCCAGGCATGGAATCAGAAGATAATCCAAGTGCTAAAGCAAGAAATGAGATGGTTGAAGGAATTACAAATATAGCAAGAAAGTACGGGATCAAATCTGATATTAAGATTATAGAAGGTTCATACGATTCTATCTATGAAGAAAACAAAGCATGGATTAAGACTTTAGAAAAGAAAGACACAAATTCACCCTTAGCAACTATAGACGATGCTATATTGGTGCATAATATTATTAAAGCGGGAGAAAAATCCAACAAATACTCTCAACAGGTCTTAGTTTAAAATCAACTTATAAATTTCAAAATAAACTACTCCCAGCAATCTATGACATATTCTTTGAATATAGAATTTTTCCTAAAGTGTAAATTATGTTCACCTGATTTTGATGAAAAACAACTTTAAGTAAAGTTCCAAAAGGATATGAATTTGTGAGGGCAGAAGGTTATAATCATAACCAATCTCCTTCTTATTCGCTTTTAATTTTTGTAATTATCTAAATCCATAACCCTGACATTTTGCGTAATAAGTATTTTTTATGAGTTTCATATTCAAAGAGTGAATCTGTCTTTATCTCTCTTTTGTGCTTTGGAGGAATTATTCCTTCTTGGATAATTGTTCCCAAATATTCTCGTGTTTGATCGCCCAAAAGAGTATTATCAATAATATATCTTTGAGTTACATAATACCTATTTTAAGAGGAGTTAAGATTAAAATAATAATCTTGAATGATTATGATCAAATTATTTGATGAAGCAGTGGATACTCTTAGAAAAATAGACAGATTAGCAGAGTCTGTAGCAAAGGATAGAAATAAAACCGTTGAAGATATTTATAAAAAGATAGATTTTGACCCTGTTAATTTCTTAAAATGTTATATCTCTCCTAAAACAGAAGTCAAATTTCCTGTTACAGCAGCAAGAACTTATGCCGAATTTAGCAATATAAATCCTTTAGAAGAACTGAAAGCAGACAAGAAATATTTCACCAGAAAATTGCTTAAATATGCTTCAGAAGACACAAAAGGAAAAGTTTATGCTGGAGGATTAAGGCATTTATTTAATGACAATACTCATTCAGAAAATGAATTAGAAGACTGGATTAGTGAAAAAGAAGAGGAAACAAAAAATAAGGAGGGATATTTTTCAAAGATTCTGGATAAAATGGCTGAGAAAAGAGCAGTTAAAAATCTGTATGGGCGTGATGTCAGAGGATGGAACATACCTGGAGTTATTGTTTATCCAATAAATAAAAATAGGGTAAATGAAGAAAAGAAAAAAATTAAGGAGAGATGGAAGAAAGCTGGATATGCAATTGGTATTAGTGCAATCATCACAGGTCTTGTAGGCATATTTGCTTATGGAGGTTTATTCAAAGAAACTATTTATGAAAATATATCCAAAGAAACTAAAGAACCACTATATTTGGCGCAGATAGATGCCGAAACTGTATTGAAATATGGCAATGAAGCACTAATAGAAGATATGATAAAAGGAAATGTCAATACCGTTGTATTGCAGGTTTTCCCTGATGACAAATATGGTGTATACTGGAACTCAAGCATAGCACCAACTAAGAAAGACTTACTTAGAGATTTCATAGACAAGGCCCACGATAATAATATTGAAGTGTGGCCATGGATGACTACCCTTAACATGCAGTGGGTGTACGAAAATAATCCTGAGTGGAGAGTCAAAGCATATAAAAACGGAAAATATACAACAGATACCGGGTGGTATAAAAGAATCAGTCCCTGTGTTCTGGAACACAGAGAATACATAAATAATTTGTATACAGAAATTGCTTTAAAATATGATATTGATGGAATATTGTTGCAGGATGATTTATATTGGGGTGAGAATGAGGGATTTAATGATAAATGTAAGCAATTATTCTATGATGAATTTGGAACTGATTTAAATCACTCGATATTACAATCTGATTTAGAAGATGAATTTTATGAATGGAGAGCAAAGCAACTAACAGATGTTGTTAAAGGAATTAATGAGAATGTTAAAAAAGTGAATCCAGATGTAAAACTTGCTGTTAATATATATCCAGATTCTGTTATTGGTGAGACAGATCCCCATTACAAAACTCATATGTCTTATATTGGTCAGAATTATTCTCAATTAAGTGATAATTCGGAC
Organism: uncultured archaeon; assembly: GCA_964562245.1. GTDB lineage: Archaea > Aenigmatarchaeota > Aenigmatarchaeia > QMZS01 > QMZS01 > QMZS01. The sequence continues at coordinate 7,972 of CAZLSF010000022.1, forward strand.
TATGTAGTTATTATGACCTATCATAAAATGGATAAACAACCAGTAGAATGGATTGGAGAAATTACAAAACAGGCAATTAAACAAAGCAATCCCAATAAAATAATAATTAAAGTTCAGGGTGTTGACTGGAACACTAACACCAAAATATCAAACAATGAAGTAAAACAAGCATTAAATTTAGCTAAAATAAACGGAGCCAAAAACTTGGGTATTTATTTATGTAATTTTAATATATCAGATTTTGATTTAGATTTTGAAAAAATTGGAGAATAAATAATTTAAATATTTATTTGTTAATAATGAAAAAAGAAAAAGAAGCATTGGAATATCTGGGCATTCTTGCGGATGTAGCAGACGAGTACGAACGGAAAGTATCAGACCCTTATTCAAAACAGGAACCCTTGAAAATCTATGAAAATTCTATGGATCTTGGTGATGGTGAAAGACTGCTTGACCTTGGAGATGGTTATGTGTGGTGGAACGAGACCGCAAACAACAGAAAGATGGAAGGGATAAGATCTCTCAGACAGGAGGACCTTGAGTATTATGGAAAACAATTGCTTAGTAGATATGATTATAGTACGAAATTTAATTCTAATGGAACTGGAGAAATTGTTTATGATTCTAAAAAAGGACTTACTCTGATTGATGCAGAAAAAAATGAATTTCCTGTTGAATCGGATATATTTAACTTTGATTATTTCTTCCCCGAGTTTAGTCCTGGCTTCATGGGCGGAATGAGTGAGCGGGTAGAAAATCCGAGAAAGAGTAAGTTAAGGAAAATTGGTGCTATCCTGAGTATAGGACTTATTGTTGCAATACCTGTTATAGGCAGTTATATTACCCAAACAGATAATGTTGTAAAAGATATGGTCAAATACATACCCGATAAAGTCTATGGAAATGAAGAAATAATGCCCACCCCACCCGTAAAAGATATCGTACCAAACAAAAATCCAGTAATTATCTTCAGACTCGATGATGCTGTTATGTACTGGAATAAAACTATAGAAGGAACTCAAGCAGTAACAGAGCTTTTTGATAAAATGGATGTGCCTTTGGATGTTGGAGTAATTCCTCATTCAGGAGGCATAGATTCTTATAAAATACAATTTTTAAAGGATTACGCAAACAGGGATGCAATAGATATAAGCATGCATGGTTGTACTCATGACTATGGGGAGTTTGATACAGCGCAATCAGGTAAGACTTATGAAGAATTGCTAAAGAACTTAATAAAATCTCGTGAGGAATTTAAAGAATATTTTGGGGAGGAACCAATAGCAATTACCATTCCTTTTGATATGTTTAATGAGGCAGGATATAAAGCGGCGCAGAATGCCGGATTTATAATATTTAGTTCGCAACAGATGTCAGAACCTTATCCATCAAGACAACCTGTAGATTATCATGGAAATTTTAATAAAAGTGGAATGTACAGGCTTCCAGCAGTTATAGATGTGAACAAATGGGATTCTGAAAATGAAAAATGGGGAGAAATGCTCACCCAGGAAGAAATAATGTGGAATATAAAATATTCACTGAATAATATGAATAATGTTGCTGTTGTTTCCATACATCCACAAAATTTTGTGGATGAAGATAAAAAAATAAACACGACGAGAATAAGTGCATTAAAGCGTATTGTCCAAGAAGCTGAAAAATACGGAGAAATAACAACATTTGAAGATTGGTATTATAATGATACAGTCAAATAATATTACGAAACAATTACAAATCAATTACTTTTTACTACTTTTATATAAAGATAAAGTTTAATAATATATTAATGAATTTTTGGACAAATCCTACAGAATACAAAAAGAAAATAGATGAGAAAGAATTAGAAATTTCTGTAGTCGGGCTGGGTTATGTGGGATTGCCCCTGGCGACTATGTTTGCATCAAAAGAATTTGACGTTGTTGGTTATGATGTTGATGAAAAAAAAGTTGAAAAAATCAATAGAAGAGAAAATTATCTGCCAGAGGAAAAATGGTTGACTGATCTTTTAGAAGAAGTGACAACTTTTAGTGCTTCAACAAATGTTGAAAATTCGGGAGGGGCTGATTTTATAAGCATTTGTGTGCCAACTCCTTCTGATGAAGTGACAAAGAAGCCTATATATAAGTATGTTGAAAAAAGTTGTGAAAGTGTAGGAAAAAATTTAAAAGAAGGAAGCCTGGTGAGTTTGGAGTCGACTGTAGGACCTGGAACAACAGAAGGATTAGTTAAAGAAATTTTGGAAGAGATGTCTGGTCTTTATGCGGGCGAGGATTTTGGTCTTGTTTATTCTCCAGAGAGAATTAATCCGGGTGATGAAGAACATAGGATTGACAGGGTTCCAAAAGTTGTTGGGGGTATAGACAATTTAAGCACAGAACTCGGCTCTGCGGTATATGAACAAATTGTTCCTGAAGTTTATAAAGTGAAAACTCCAAAAGAAGCAGAATTAACCAAATTACTGGAAAATATTCAAAGAGATGTTAATATAGCACTAATGAATGAATTTGCCCAAATTTGTGATTTAGAAAATGTTGATATAAAAAGAATAATTGAGGCTGCTTCTACCAAATGGAATTTCATGAAAGTTTATCCGGGATGCGGTGTTGGCGGTCACTGCCTTCCTCAAGACCCTTATTTTTTGATTCAAGCAACTGAGAAAAAAGGTTATTCTCCACAGCTAATCAAAACAGCAAGAGAAATAAATGAGAATATGCCCGGCTATACTGTGGAAAAAGCTTGCTCTCTATTTGAAAATACTGGAATCAAAGTTACAGAATTAAAAGTAAGTGTTTTGGGTATTGCATACAAAGAAAATACAAAGGATTCAAGAGGCACCCCAACAAAAAAAATTATTGAAGAATTAAAAAGAAGGGATATAAATAATATTATTACCCATGACCCCACAATTAATGATGGAATCGGGTGTGAAACCACCTCTGATTTGAAATATGCATTGAAAGATTCTGATGTGATTATTATTGCCACAGCTCATGAAGAATATAAAAAGTTGATTCCTGAATATATCATGCACTCGTCTCAAAACCCAGTTCTTGTTGACGGCAGAAATATTTTTGATCCTGAATTGTTTAAAACAAAGGGAATAAAATATACAGGCATAGGACGATGATTAAAAATTAATAATCCCACTACAAACAAATATCCCGAGGTGTTACAAACCAATTACACGAGCCTTTAAAAAATTCAGCATTCTCGTTTATTCCCTGTCAAAGAATTCTTTCTGTTGTTTACTCCAAACTTTATTTGATGTTTTTTAATTCATTCCATATACCGAAAAGATATTGAAATCTTTTAAAAAAGAAAGATAGTAATTATAAGAGGTATTCAAACCATTACGAAACAATTACAAATAAAGAAATCTATAAATAGTTTTTTTATTAATTAACTTAAGGTGAAAACAAATGAAAAATAAAATAATTGGTTTGATGGCGGTAGTGATGGCAGTAGTAATG
>CAZLSF010000023.1:0-11379 GCA_964562245.1 uncultured archaeon
GAGAAGAATCCCACTGAAGAAGCGGTAAATCAAGGACTCTTGAAAAAAGGAATTATAAAGGACGAAAATATATATCTCCCAAAAGGTGTGAAGAAAATCTGTAAAATAAGGGAAAATATTATTAAGAAACTAGAAGCTAGTTTTGGAGCGGAGGAGATTTTTGTTCCTTTGGCAGCTCCGTTAAATCTAATAGAAGATAAATCTCTTGTAAAATACATCCCAAAAGAAATTTTCTCGGAATTCTTGTCAAAACCAGTTGATGCAAATATTTTCTATGAAGCTTATTATTTAACAGGAAAAATTCCAAAAATAGAAACAAAAATTATTGGATGGGTTTTTAATGAAATACCCTTTACTTTTTACAAAGCAATTGAAAATACAACATGGAATAAACAGTTTTTTTACAACGTAAATTATCTTAAATTAAATCTGTTGTTTTTCACAAGCGAAGGTAAATATATGGACACCAGAAAAGAATTATTTGATTTTTTCAGGAAATATTTTGATGATTTTGGGATGAGATATTCAATTACTTCAAAGAAACTTATGGGTATGGATTTTTTCAGATTTCAGGTTTTTTTAAATAAAAAGTGGATGACCTGTGTTGAACTTTTATATTCTGAAAATCATTATACAAAACCTTTTGGAATAAAAGGAAAAAGCGGTCATGCAATAATAAACCTCGAGAATTTATTTTTTCTTCAGTTAATGCATCCACCTAAATAATCTAAATAAAGATACTCCTGTTAATTATGATAACCTATTATAAAAGAACCTTAAATGATCGGAAACTAAAAATAATAGATAAGTTTAGCAAAGGGTGCTGGATAAATGTTGTGAATCCAACAAATGAAGAACTGGATTTTCTCACAAATGAATTTAAACTTGATAAAGAAAACCTGCTTTCCGGACTAGATAAAAACGAAGTGCCGAGGGTAGAATTTGATGATAATGAAATTTATATTATTGTAAAAATACTTTCAGGTAAAGAAGAATTTCTTGACACCTGTTTAATTTTAATAACAGATAAGTTCATACTTACTCTTTCTTCAAGTGAGCCTTTGTTTGTCAGGTCTGTATTTGAAAATAAAATTAAAATAACAACAACTCAAAAACTAAAAACTTTAATAAAATTCCTTTCTATGATAAATGACAGGTTTGAAAGAGAAACTATTAGAATCGTAAAAATAGTAAATGCGAAAAAAAGCTCCACAAAAGAAATTCGAGAGAAGGATTTGAGGATTCTGTTGCAACAGGAAGAAAAATTAAATAATCTTATTTCTTCTTACTACCATACAAGTTTGATTTATGAAAGACTGCTTAAGAAAGTCAAATTTTTCGAAGAAGACAAAGGAATTATGGAGGACCTGATTATTGATTCAAACCAGGGTCTGAACCTTTGTAAATCTTCTCTGAAAACAATATCAAATCTGAGAAATTATCAGACAATTTTGTTATCAAACAAGATGAACAGGACAATTACAATATTAACAATATTCACAATATTTCTTGGTATCTCAACAGCAGTGTCTGGTTTTTATGGGATGAATGTTTTACTGCCTTTTCAGGATAATCCTCACATTGCTTTATATCTGGTTTCTGTAATGTTTCTTGCAGGAATTTCACTATTAGTCTATTTTTTCAGAATCGGATTGTAATTAATTAATATTAATATAATCTATATATTTTTAAAAACAAATTATATCCAAAATTAGTAAATATCAGGGAACCATCTTCATAGTAGATAAGATTTTCATTAATCATTTGGGTGTGATTTTGTGGTGTTAAGGCGAGCTTTGGAATTGAGTTGTTATCTTCAATACTTTCAATAAGATCATCAATTTCATCATCTTCAAGGAAGAGAGTACTGCTTTTGGTTTCTCCATTATTCTCGTAATTATAATAAATAACATTTTTTATTTTGGTACCATTATCATACTCTGTCATATTTATTTCCAACCCATTTAAATATTTAATCTTTTGTTTTTTTGGAATGTATAAAGGATTTATTTGTTGTTCTCTCAGATGTTTTACATAATCATGTGTATTGTTGGCTTTGTCAAGAATATCTTTATCAATAAGGTGCGAATATTTATCATATTTTGCGGCTTTATTGATAATCCATGCGTAAGTGTCTAATCTCGCCAAAATGCTTTTTGTGTGGGCAATCTTTAAAGACCCTTTCCATTTATCTGATTCAATATAATTTATTTTTAAGATTTCATCTACACATTCCTTTAGTTTAAAATAAACTTTACTTAGTTCAGGATAAACTTTTCCTATATATTCCTCCAGTTCAGAATAGATTTCATTTTTTGGAAACTCTTGCTCCTTGTTTTTTAGATTCATAAATAGATTGTTATGAGTAAATAATAAATATCTTTCTCAAATTATTCTGAATCCACCTCATTAAAATAGTTAATTGAGCTATTATTAAGACCTATTCTTAATTCTTCGATTGAGTCGTAGATTTTAGTCTCAGGCAGAGGATTTTGTTTAGTATATTGTTTCATAGTATTAAAATAAACAATTGCCTTAAAATAAGGTGTGTCTGCAATGATCGATTTCCTTTTAATCATTATCTTTTCATGTAAACTTCCCTGATTTTGTCTGAGTTATTAAAATAACAGGTGTCTTTAGAAGATATGTATAATTCCAATCCTCAATAATCAATCAGCCTTTTATTTTCTTCGTCTAATTCAAAAATCTGACCATCTCTTGCTGCAATTGTTTTTATCCCAGTTTCTTGTTCAATCCATTTTGCTTCTTTTTCCGCAACCCCAAAGAGCATCTTCATCCCGAAATGCTGCAAAATCGCGAGTTTTGGTTTTGCCCGTCCAACCAAGATTTTTGCTTTGTCTGCAGTCATATGACCATAAGGTTTCAAATATCTCGGTCTGAGGCAGTTAATAATCAGACAATCGCAGTCTTTAAAATAATCCTCTTGCCCTTCATAATATTCTCCGTCTGCAGTATATCCAAGTTTCTTTTCATCTTCCAAAACAAATCCAATGCATTTTTCTTCGCGATGCAAACATTTGGTAGTTTTTAATGTTGTATTTAAAAAATGTATTTCTTCGTCAGGGTCAAGGGAATAATATTTTTCAAGTGTATCCAAATGGTATTTTGAGATAACTCTGTTTTCATTTTTATCCAGATTTATTACGCTTTTACTGGTTATCAGGAAACCTTTTTTTCTTTTTGCTCCTCCAGTCATTGCTTCTATGATTACTTCCATATCAGTGTAATGGTCAGTATGAGGGTGCGAAACAAACACAGAATTCAATCTTTTCAGGTTTTTATGAAATTGTTTTGCTTTTATCAATGCTCCTGGTCCGGGATCAACATGCATATTTAGGTATTTACTTTCCACAATAAATCCTCCTGTTGCTCTTAACTGGTCAATCATAACAAATCTCCCCCCACCTGTTCCAAGAAAAGTTATTTTCATAACTTTGTTTAGAAAATAAAATAATTGCCCAAAATAGTAATTATTAACTTTTTAATAAGTTTAATGTCCTGATGCTCTGCATTGACAAATTAAGAAATATTTACAAAGGAATTTAAGGTTTATTTTAAATAGAGAATAAATATTTGGGTGAATTTACAAACTCACAATTTTTCTTGCCCCGCAAGCTTCGCATTTTATAATATAATATCTATCTTCTTTTTTGATAATTGTATCTGGTTTCCCACATTCACTGCAATAAACGAAATTTTTCATGTATTTTTTGATTTTATCTTCTATTAAGGGATTTTTTGTCTGCAGGATCAGTTTTCCATTTTCAACAGCTCCTGAGGTGGCTAATTCTTTGTATAAAAACTTTGCAACCTGTTTAACATCTCTGTTAATTGAATTGCAGAATTGCTCAAAATTAGAGATAATTGTTTTTTTCCCATGGAATGTGATGTTTGGAGAAATAATCTGCATTCTTTCTTTAACTTCGCCTTTTTTCACTTTTTCATAGACAGAATCCAGCATCTCTTCGTATTCCATAATAAAATAATTAAATTTAGGAATAAGAATATATGACCAATAAAAGTTAAAAAACAAGTAATATTATCCCGCGATAGCTCAACGGTAGAGCACTCGGCTGTAGTGTTTAACAATATAGTTTTACACAAACGCAGGTGTTTTTGCAGTAACCGAGGGGTTGCCAGTTCAAAGCAACCCTTTATTGGTGTAATTGGCTTAAGGTCTGCACCCCAAACAAGGTGATGGATGATAAAGGGTTCTGGAAATCCGGCTCGCGGGATATTTTAAATATTTAGCACACCCAAATAACATAATCGGAGCATATTGTACTGAATAATATTGGAATACCTATAAATTTACCAATTTCATTAAAAAAATAAACTTTTTCAAATCTCTAAGAGATTATTAAAATACTTAAAATTCAAATTTAACCCTAAACAAGTTGTAACACCTAGTTTTAAGAAAGAAAACAAAATTTATTATGATAAATGGGAAGATAATGGTTTATACAGGAGACGGGGAAGGTAAGACTACCGCGGCTCTCGGTCATGCAGTAAGATTTGCGGGATATGGCAAAAAAGTGGCGATTTTGCAGTTTATGAAGGGTAGGAAAACCGGGGAATACAAGTTTTTTGATACAAATAAATTAGTTGATTTGCATTTATTTGGACCTCCTTTCTTTTTAGCAACAACCCAAGCAACTTTAGGAGGGTGGACAGAAGGAAAAGGCGTTGAATTTGTTTCCCTTGAGATGTTTAAGGGAAAGAAGAAAAAAAATCGGGTGGTCGCGGACAAAATTGCGTCAAATCTAAGAAAAAGTTCTTTTGAAACTCACAAGAAGAAAGCAAAAAAAGGAATTGAGTTTGTGAATAAATTGCTTCTGAAAAAGGAATATAAACTAATAATCCTTGATGAAATATTGTATTCAATTAAATATAAACTTGTGGAAGAAGATGAACTTATTTCAATTCTGGAAAGGAGAAAAAATGTGAATTTTATCTTAACAGGAAGATTTGCTTCAGAGAGAATTATTAAAATGGCTGATTTAGTCACGCAACTGGGAGAAGAAAAACATTATTTTTACAAAGAGAAAAAGAGTTTCCCGGGGTTGGATTTCTGATTAATCTTATGGTGTTAAAAAAATAAACTTTAAAATTTACAAAGGAGAATTCGTTGGCATAATGAGTCCATCAGTTCAGGAAAAGTACATTCTGCATTAATTAAGTCTGTTTGACATTCCACTTCAGATAAGATATATATTAATAATGTGAAAGTTATAATGTTATCTAAGATGGAAAGATCTAATTTCAGATTGAATAAATTAGGATATGTCTTTCAATAATATAAAAATATTCCTGAACTTACTATATTGGAATATGTTTATTTGCCTTTATGAATGATGTGCAAACCAGGAGATTATTATATTTATGAAACAAAGAAGTTACTTGAAAAAGTGAGATTAAAAGACCAGATGCATCATCATCTTTTTGAATTATATGGCGACAAACAACAAAGAGTTGCATTGGCAAGGTATTGGTGCGCAATAGATATTTTATTTGTTGATAAATCCACAGCAAATCTTGATATAGAACAATGCGAAGTAATATTAAATCTTCTAAAATATTATAATAAAGATTTTAAACAAATTATTACTATGGTGAATCATAAACCAGAACATATAAAAGATTTTAAACAAATTATTACTATGGTGAATCATAAACCAGAACATATAAAAGATTTTGACAGGGTAATAAGAATTAAAAATGGATTGTTAAAAAAAAGTGCAGGTTTTAAGTTCAATAAAGGTGATAGAATATGGAAATAGGAAAAACAAAATCTTTGTGTCCCAAATGCCTCAAAACAATTGATGCTGTAGTGGAAGAAAGAGATAATAAAGTTATTATCAAAAAAACCTGCAAAGAGCATGGTGATTTTGAAGATTTATATTATGGAGATGCAAAAGTGTTTAAAAGATTTTTAAAAGATAAATATGACAACACAGGTCTGGAAAATCCAAACACAGTATCAAAAGATAACTGTCCTCATGACTGCGGATTATGCAATAATCACAAGAGCCCTACTATTTTGGGAATTATTGATGTGACAAACAGATGCAATCAACGATGCCCTGTGTGTTTTGCCAATGCCGAGGCTTGCGGGTATGTTTATGAACCTTCATTAGATCAATTAGAGAAAATGTTGCGCAATTTAATAAATGAAAAACCTGTTGGGTGCAAAGCGGTTATGTTTTCAGGAGGAGAACCGACAATGCGCGATGATCTGCCTGACATAATCAGGATGGCAAAGCAAATGGGGTTTTTGCAGGTTCTTATCGCGACAAATGGTATTAATATTTCAAAAGACCCAAAATATATTGGTGTATTGAAAGATGCTGGTTTAGATACTGTATATCTTCAATTTGACGGGGTTACAGAAGAACCATATTATACTATACGCGGTTTCAATGCACTTCCGATAAAATTGAAAGTTATTGAAAATTGCAGGCAGATGAATTTTAAGCAAATTATTCTGGTCCCAACATTAATTGGAGGAGTCAATGACAAAGAAGCAGGAGATATTGTGAAATTTGCTATAAAAAATGCTGATGTTGTCAGCGGTGTAAATTTTCAGCCATTGTCCTTTGCCGGGAGAGTTACTGACAAAGATCGCAAAAGGATGAGAATCACTCAACCTGATTTAATGCATTTGCTTGAAAAGCAAACAGAAGGACAGATAGGACCAGATGATTTTCATTCAATTACTTCTGTAGTTCCATTGAGTTTATTCTTAGAAAAACTGCAAAACAAGCCAATGGCGAAATTTTCTGCTCATCCTGCATGCGGTTCTGCAACATATATTTATGTAGAAGACGGAAAAATAATCCCTATCACAAGATTCGTTGATGCTGATGGATTTTTTAATTTGATAAAGCAGATATATAAGGAAAAAGAAAAAAATCACAGCGTCTGGAAAATAAAAGCAATGGCTAAATTTATGAAAGAGATTCCAAAATTAGTTGATAAATCAAAAATGCCAAAATCAATAAATGTAGTTAAACTTGCTATTAATTTTTTGAAAGGAGATGCAAAAGCGCTGGGGGAATTTGCCGAAAAATCAATGCTGATTGGTGCCATGCATTTTATGGATGCTTATAATTTTGACTGCCAGAGGGTTCAGAGATGCGTTATTCATTATTCTACGCCGGATGATAGAGTAATTCCTTTTTGCTCGTATAATGCAATCCACAGACCTATTGTAGAAAAAAAATTCAGTAAATCATTGAATACTCAATCTAAGTCCAATAAGAACGATAAAATATGAAAATAGAAAAAATGAAGGATAGTGTATTTAACACTATAAATGAATATATCAAAACTTTATCAAATATTGAAAAAAAGCACTTTAAAGAAAAGATTAAACAGATTAATTCAAGGTATAAATCTTTAATTGAACTTAAAAAAACAAAAAATTCTACACACGAGATTGACCCTATGTTTTTTTGTTTTGAAGATTTGCCACCCACAGGAAAAGAATATTGGTTTATGAAATTTGTATCAACAAAACCTAAAGATGAAAGACAACTTCTTGCAATGTTTGGAGATAGTTCCGAGACTATAAGAATAAATAAAAAGAAAGTGAAATGCAGAAAACATGAAGGAAAAAGAAATGGGTATATGACTGCTTGGAGTTATGATAATAAAAAAGATTTGATGTTGAATGGTGAAAGTTTGATATCAATGAATCCTGACAAGGTTATAGTTTCTAATAAACAAGGTAAAATAAATTACAAAGGGAAATTCCCAAAGTATTTTCTTAATATATCCAAAAATAACAAAGAACTTGTAAATCTAAAGTTAACAAAACCTAAAGATAAATCGGATTATTTTGGTTTTGGCAATTATTTTAAGTCATTTGTAGGTTATTCTTTGATAAATTTATATTTTGATTTTACTGGAACATTAAATAAAAAAAAGTTTAGTGGAAAGGGTTATGTTCAAAAAGTTGTTGTAATTGGTCCTTTTATCCCATGGAATTGGGGAAGAATAGTATTTTCAAATGGTTCTATACTATCTTACTTTGAAATAAAAATACAGATATCAAAATTTAATCACAAATTGCAATCCACATTCGAATTTTATGATAGCACAAAAAATAAGAGATATATTTTCAAGGATTTAACTATAAAGAGATTTGGGAAAAAGAATCCAAGGTGGATAATTACAGCAAATAAAGGCAAAATTTTTATTTCTTTAAAATCTTATTCTTCTCATAAATTTACATTTAAAAAAGTCGGTTTTTTTACTTATTCTGAATATTTGAGCGAGGTTGTTGATATATTTATGGAAGATTGTGATGTTGATGTTAGTAAGTTAGGTTCAGGGTTTGGTTTGATCGAGGATACGAGCGGTTATGTTTTATGAGTAAGATATAAGTTTTTTATAGTAGTAATAATAAATAAATTTTAGATTAGATATAAAATCTAGTTAATTAATGATAGACTCCCACTGCCACCTTGAGCAAAAAGATTATGATCCTGACAGGGAAGAGGTAATTCTGAACTGCAAAAAGGAACTGAAAGCTGTTGTTACTTGTTGTGCTCATATGAGAGATTTTAACAAAAGTCTGGAGATTATTAAAAAATATCCTAATTTTGTTTTTCTCACAGCAGGTTTTCACCCCGAATATATCTCTGAAGTTCCTGAAAATGAGATAAACAAATATTTTGAAGAACTTGCGAAAAATAAAAAATACCTTGTGGGGATTGGAGAGTGTGGTATGGATTATCACTGGGTCAAAGAACCGGAGTGGAGGGAAAAACAGAAAGAACTTTTTGTTAAACACATTAATCTTGCAAAAGAATTAAACCTGCCTTTAGTGATTCATTCAAGGGATGCGGAAAAGGAGTGTCTTGAGATTCTAAAGGAACAAAAAGCGAAGAGAGTACTACTTCATTATTTTTCAGATAAAGACTTAATCCCGGAGGTAATTGAAACAAGTTATTTTGTATCCGTGAATACATCGGTTTTTAGGAGCAAGACAACAAAGAAAATAATCAAAAAAATACCTATTGAAAAACTGATGACTGAGACAGATGCTCCATGGCTCGGTTTTGGAAAAAGAAATACCCCGCTTTCAGTCAAACTGGTCGCGGAAAAGATTGCTGAGATAAAAAAATTAAGTTTTGAGGAAGTGGATAAAATAACTACTGAAAATGCGGTTAAGTTTTTTGGTTTGATGAATTAAATACTGATGTATATTTTTATAATCAAGAAGCATTAGAATCTTTTGAATAAAAAATAAATAACTCTGTAATTTATGGGAGAAGAAAATTTAGGCTCTTATCCAGTTTTATTGATAGTAATTATTCTTGTATGTATAATTGCGTTTTTGGTATTGTTGGTTATTTCAAATGAACTTTTAAATATACCCATTTTCTCTTAAGATGAGAATTGCTGTTATTGATGAAGGAAGGTGTGAGCCTAAGAAATGCCAGAATTTATGTATGAATGTCTGCCCAAGAAATAAACTGGGTGAAGAATGCATTAAGATAGATGGCGATAGTTGCGCAGTTATAGATGAACAACTCTGCGTTGGATGCGGTATTTGCGCAAACAGGTGTCCTTTTAAAGCAATAAAAATTGTCAATACTCCTGAGAAAATTGGAAGTTTGATTCATAGGTATGGTGAAAACAAATTTGTGTTGTATAATTTCCCTGTTCCAAAAAAAGGAAACATTATTGGTCTGGTCGGGAGAAATGGTATAGGAAAATCAACAGCAGTGAAAGTTCTTGCAGGAGAATTAAAACCGAATTTAGATGATTTACCTACAATAATAAAGGTCTATTTAAAGGGAGAAAGAACGCTATCTTACAAACCCCAGGTTTTAAATCCGGTTGATGTGGATGAACTCGATAAATCAATTATAAAGGAATTAAATATAACCAAAAAAAATAATTATTCGGGGGGAGAATTGCAGGCATTAAATATAGCTTTGTGCCTTTCAAAGGAAGCCGATTTATATTTGTTGGACGAACCTTCTTCTTATCTGGATATTATTTCAAGAATGAAAATAATGAACCTGTTAAAAAACAGGTTGAAAGATAAGGAAGTAATAGTTGTTGAGCATGATCTTGCATTACTTGATTATATTGCAGATGAGGTATATTTGTTATATGGTTCGCCTGGAGTTTACGGAGTGGTCTCAACATTATATCCTTCTTTAAGAGGAATCAATTCTTATCTTAACGGATATCTTCCTGCAGAGAATGTGAGATTAAGAAGGGAAAAAATTACATTTGGGTTTGGCATGCAAGAGAACATGAAAATAGATAAACTGATTTCATTCACAAATATCGAGAAAAAACAAGGCAATTTTAGATTGAGGGTTAAAAAAGGCGAACTTTACAAAAAGGAAATTCTTGGGGTTCTTGGACCGAATGCGATAGGCAAGACAACTTTTATGGAAATTCTTGCAAATAAAATTGAAGCTGACAAAGGGAAAGTAGGCAAAGTTAGTATAGCTTATAAACCGCAATATCTGCACCCAGATAGTTCAGATCTTGTTGAGGATATTATTCCAAAGACTGGCGGGTTTAGAGAACAGATTTCTTATCCATTTCATCTTGAAACTCTTTATAAGAAAAGAGTAGATGAGTTATCTGGTGGAGAACTGCAGACTCTTGCAATTGCCTTATGTTTATCAAAGAATGCCGATTTATATTTATTGGATGAACCTTCTGCTTTTCTTGATATTGAGCATAGATTGCAGTTAGTTAAGGTTTTGCAGAGGATTATAGAAAATAAAGGTGCGACTGCTGTAATTGTTGACCATGATTTGCATCTGCTCTCCCAGATTTCAAACAGGATTTTGTTTTTCACAGGAAAACCATCAAGGTCAGGCGATGCGGAAATAATATCGACTTATGAAGCGTTGAACAATTTTCTTAGAAATTTCAACATAACTTTTAGGAGAGATCCGGAAACAGGAAGATTTAAGGCAAACAAATTCGGGAGCCAGCTTGATATTGAGCAGAAAAAAAGGAAAGAATTTTTGAGTCTTGATTAATTAAGACAATTGTTGTAGTTACCTCTAAAACAATATAAATACTATTCTAAACAAATTTATGCAAATGGGAATTACTGCTTGGCATTTACCAGTATATAAAATTATAGTTAAGTTGCAGTAATTCTAACTATTTTTCATTTCTTGGAATCAAAATGGTTAGGGTTTTATTGTGGGGTAATTTATCGAATATTTCATCTGAGGATAAAATAAATTTAATTTTGGATATTTTGATTCCTGCATCTTATTTGAGAGGTTTAAACAAGAATAGTAAAGAATTAAAGAAAGTGGATTTTTATAAAAGAGAAATTAAAAAACTATTAAAAAACCCGGATATTGA
>CAZLSF010000024.1:0-10803 GCA_964562245.1 uncultured archaeon
CTGGGGAAAGCATTGCAATGTCCGTGAATTTCGGGGCAATCATCGGCATTGTTGGGGTTACTATGCAGTCAAATTTCTTAAATTGTTCTTTGAATTCATTAATTAAATGTCCCCTGACTTTCAGGGCTTTCAGATAATATTTATCCCTATAACCTGCTTTCCTGTAAAAGGTCCCCATCAGAACTCTCCTTTTTACTTCCTCGCCAAAATATTTTCCCCTGACTTTTGAGAAATAATCATTATAAGTTCCATCGATTTTCAAAGTTGAACCATATCTCAACCCGCAGTATTTTGCAAGATTTGTGCTTGCTTCGCTCATCGCAATAATATAATAACTTGGTAAAGCAAATTTCGTGGATGGCAGAGAAATCTCTTCATAGGTTGCGCCAGCTCTTTCAAATTTTTTTATTGCTCTCCATACTTCATTTTTAATTTCCTCATCTACACCTTCAAAATATTCTTTTGGCACACCTATTTTTAATCCTGAAATGTCTTTATCCAGATAATTTGTATAATCAATTTCTTTCTTTTTGATTGAAGTGGATTCTCTTTTATCATATCCCGCAATTTTTGTTAATCCATAAGCAATCTCAAAACAGGTTTTTGCAATTACCCCGATTTTATCGAGTGAAGAAGCGTAATCAATCAAACCATACCTGCTGACCAGACCATAAGTAGGAGTTAATCCAGCAACCCCGCAGAAACTTGCGGGGCAGGAAATAGAACCCCCGGTTGATTCAGCAATCGCAATGTGGGGTAAATCCAATGCCGCAGTCAGACTTGCAGCTCCTCCTGAAGAACCTCCGCAACTCCTTTTATTATCCAAAGGATTTTTTGGAATCCCGTAAGTGCAATTCATGCAAAAAGTTCCAAAACCAAATTCATCCATAGAAGTTTTACCTATTATATAACCGACCTCCTTTATTTTCTCTATTGCTGTTGCGTCAAAAGGAGGAATATAGTTCTCAAGAATTTTTGAACCTGCAGTTGTTTTTATTCCTTTAGTGCATAAATTATCTTTCACAGAAATAGGTATTCCTAAAAAATCCTCGCCTTTGCTGTCCAAATGTTCCTTTGCCTGTTCCTCAGAAATTGTTACAAAAGGCTCAAATCTTTCCTGAATTTTCCTTATCTCAGCAAAAACTTTCTCAAACAGTTTTTCCTTATCTGGATTTTTCAGATATTCTTTTAGGTCCATTATTATAATTTCAAAGAAAGTTATAATGATTTTTCCTCGTTTTCATATTTTTTAAAGAAAGAATTAACATATTCCATTTCTCTTTTAGCCATATCTTTTGCGATTTCTGTCTGCATTAAAGGTAAAGATTTTTTTATTTTTTGTTTATACCATTCGAGAGCCTGAACTGGTGTTAAACCCTGCTGACCGCAAAAAGCGAAAACTCTTGCTATTCCAATTGCTCCAATACCATCAAGTTTGTCAGCATCATAAAGAATTTTGGCTTCAATTGAAGTTGGGTGCTTTATTATTTCTGAAGAATGTTCTCCTATTATTTTAAGAACTTTTTGAATCTTGTTTTCAGGATAATTTAGATTTTTAAGAATCTTAGTTGCTTTTTTTAAACTTCTGGTAACATGATTTTTCTTTTCATAATAGGGTTCGTCAATATCATGAAGCAAAGCACTTATTTTTAGTATCTCTAAATCAACCTTCTCATTTAATAATTTTGCAAGTTTTATTGCTCTTTTGTAAACTCTCTCAGCATGGTCTAATCTGTGAGAAACAGATTGTTTAGAGGTATTGTCAAATATTTCTTTTACTTTTTGATGCACTTGCATTATAATTGATTTTTGCATTATAAGATTTAAAAACAAACTAATTTTATATGATGATGCCTTTATCTGTTTTCCGCGCGGAAAACAGAGATACCGCCTGTTATGGTGCGTATTTTGAGCTTCGGCTATGATTGATGATGGGCAATCTGAACAACCCTTTGGCTTCTTGCTGGAGGGTTTAAATTTTCTTAGTAAAATAAGGAAATAATTATATGCGGAGGTGGCAGAGTAGCTATGCGTCCGGCTGCAGACCGGTTTACGGGGGTGCAAATCCCCCCTTCCGCTTAAACCTTTTTCTTAAAAAGAAAAGGTCTTAACTCCAAAAATATGGTTATCTATGCTTTTAAAAATTTATCTATTTTATGAAATATGCTAAACTTATTTTAATAACCTTATTAGTACTTGTTTAGCTTACAACTCTATTTAAACCACCAATCGAAGTGTTCCCACAACATCTTTTTTCTAAAAATAACAAAAATTGCATTATACATCAACAAAAACAAAGATTATTTATTACCATATTTATGAGTTCTATTTTCAAATCCGGGTTTTTTAATTGTTATGAAATAATCAACGATTTCAAGGTTTCATATTTCTCTTTCTTAACCTCTGGGGTTTAAATACTACAAAAGTTGAGTATTAATTTTAATTGCCATATACAAAATAATTTCTTTGTATTTAATTTTGTTGATTATAATATATAATTATATATTACTTTTCAATTCAAATCAAACCCTTGTCCATAAAACTAAAATAATCTTCGAGATTTTTCCCGATTATTATGTGGTCCAAAACCCGGACATTAACAAGGTCGCAGGCTTTAATAACCCTATTTGTAGTTTCAATATCTTCTCTTGATGGATCCACCTCACCGGAAGGGTGGTTGTGAACCAGAATTATTGAAGATGCGGTTTTTCTTGTTGCTTCTCTGACAATTTCTAGAGGATCTACAATGCTTGCATTCACACTCCCCTTTGTTAATTCCTTTGTATCCATCACTTTATTTTTCCTATCCAAAAGAATAATATTAAAAAATTCCTTTTTTGAATCTCTCAGATAAGGACCATAAAAATCCCTGACAAATCCAATTACAGATTCCACATTACTCAGTCTTTTTTTGCTCTCTGCAATTTCCCGATAAAATCTTTTTCCAATTTCCAAAGCTGATTTTATCTGAACTCCTTTCGCCATACCGATTCCTTTGATAGAACACAAATCATCAACAGAAGCTTGATTTATTCCTCTCAAATCCCCAAATTTATCCAGTAATTTTCTTGCTAAATCCTCCGCGCTTGAACCATCGAAACTATTGCCTGTTCTCAAGATTATTGCCAATAATTTTATCAACGGAACATTCTCAGAACCGACTTTAATCAACATCTCTCTTGGTCTGTCTTCTTTAACCCATTTCTTTATTGGTTTGGTTGTCTTTAATTTTGCAGATTCTTTTTTTACAATTTCCCTGATTTTTTCACAATCTTCTTTAGTCTTCAACTTTAATTTTTTGATTATTTCGTCTTTCCTTCTGTCAAAAAATTTATCTTTTGGTCCGGTGAAAGAAATTTTTCCAAGTTTGCTGCAAACCGGATATGCCTTGCTTTTAATCAAATAATCAATTAATTCCTCTTTTGTTTCGTCCATAAATTTAAACCAATACTTAAAACATTAAACCAATCAAAAAAGCCAGGATGACTAAAAACATCAACGCCTTTGTTGTCTTCTGGGCTTTGCTTACTTCTTTAATTGTCAATATATAAAGACCAACAAGAAAGCAGACTAACGCAGAAAATAAATAATACTCAGAAAATATTCCTGAAAAATATGGAACAAAAATTAAAAAAGAACTGAAAGAAATCAATAACTTTCCGAAAATAATTGCTTTGGTTTTTCCAAAAATAATCGGAAGTGTTTTTGCCCCTGCGGTTTTGTCTCCTTTCATATCCTCAACATCTTTCAAAACTTCTCTTCCGTAATTTCCGAAAAACGCAATTACCGCAAGAATTGTCGCCGTGGAAACAATCAGTTCTTTAAACCCCCCAAAAATTAAAACAGGAGCAATAAAAACTGAACATGCCAGCCAGCTATCCACAATATTTCCAATTGGATTTTTCTTAAATCTCAGCGAGTAAACAAGCACTAAAATAGTGTTGTAAGCTGAAAGCATGAAAAAATTAATTGAAATAAAATAAGATAAAATTAATCCAGTCAAAGACAAGCAAAGATAAAAAACAATGACTTGTTTCTTTGAAATTCTTCCCGAAGGTAAAGGTCTTTTTGGTTTGTCTATCTTGTCTATCTCAATATCAAAATAATCATTAATAACATTTCCTGAAGCTGAAATTAAAAAAACCGCAATAATCGGAAGAAACCACAATCCAAAAGGTATGTCTGCAAGAAGCAAACCCACAATCAAACCAAACACAGATAATAAACAGATATTTGGTCTGATAAGTTCAAAGTAGGGATTCATAATAGATATTATCTGTTTTTAAGCCATAATAAATATCCTTATTATTAATCAATAGATGTCCAAATAATAAAGAAAAATCAGTGAAAGTTATCAGATAACTAATTTCTTACAAAAGAAATAAGTAAAAATTTAGAACTGATGGTTAGCGAAGCAACAATTCATTCTGAAACAACAAAGAACACCAAAATCAATAGAATTTATTATATTCCTGAAGGTAGGTTAATTGTTAAGAAAGGCAATAAAAAAAATTTGTTGCTGAACTTAGAGATATATTATTTATTTCGAAAAATACTAAATATTGTTTTGAAGGAACTTTCAAAGCAATCCTAATTAATACACCACCTTTCAATCCGCAAGACGAACAAATATTTAAATTATGACAAAAACAGTTTTTATTCTCCAAATATCCCGTTACTCTGTGTGGGGAATTTTATTGTATTTTGAATATTGTTGTTTTTGATGTAATCACATTGCCGCTGTGACAATTATAGATTAATATTTCTAATTGAATCATCTTTCCTTTTAATCTTTCGGGAATATCCTGAAGATCTATTGTATATATTCCTGAAGATGGTCGAAGATCTTTCCAGCCAGCCACACCCATACTCCCAATAGTTATATCAGTAATTTCTTCGCCTGTTATTAAATCTCGAAATATGGCACTTATATCTACAGCTTTAGTGCATTCTTTGTTTGCTAAGGTTATATTTACATGTATTTTATCATTTCTTGAGTACTCTTGCTTATCTGTGGACAAATTTATAAATAGAATTGCATTATCAGGATATTGATATTGAATATCTAAAACAACTTTTGTCCAAAGTTTTGCTTTATCAGCTTTAAATTGAATTAAGTAAATTACAATGTTCTCTTCTTTTGCACCACCCGAGGATACAATTATAGGTGTTGTTTTATATATTTCTTGAGGATAAAAATCAGGAGTGGAGTTTATTTTGTTGAGAAACTCATCATTACATTCTTCTACTTCTGTATCAGCACATGCAATAGGTGTACATACCCTTGGATATTTGAAGTCAATAAGAGTATTTGTCGAAGATGACTCATCGACTTCTATTTTTGTCTTTGTTCCAATAGGTAATGCTTGTGTTTCTACAAACAAAGCCCCACCTAATATAGATGTGTTAAATCGTCCCCCTGTCCATATATTGCTCATATCTATTGCGCCATCTTCTGTAGTAGAATAATTTACAAGTTCTATTATTATCTTTTTTGATTGTATGTTTGGATTATGGGTTTCTATAGGTATTTTTGTGATTTTAAAGTTTCCACGCAAGAATGTTATTCCCTTTAATTCATCTTTCGAGATATTTTTTGTTTGTTGTTCTATGTTTGGTTCTGTTGTTGGTTCTTGGACACATCCGCTACCAAGAATAATTCCAATTATTAATAAGATGATTAATCCAAATTTTAATTTATTATCCCTCATAATTAGTAAGGATTCATAATGAATAAGATTATCTATATTTATAGAAAACCCAACTAAATTACCTAAAATATTAATTTTAATTGTTTTGTGGCTTATCTTAAATTGTATTTCTGGTGCTGTGTCGCATAATTATTTTCTAATCAGCACATAAACTTTCTCCCAATATATTTTTTGGATAACTAAATCATCTCTCCATTGCCAATTGGTTTTACCTCATTCTTAACAACTTCTTCAATTTCATTATCAAGATGAAATCTGTTTTTTGTAATTCTTAAAATATTATGATGAATTGCTAAAACAATATAGGAAACTATAATGATTTTAGTGGGGTAGGGAACAACTAATTATTTACACAATACAGCAGAAATTTGGTATCTGGATTCATTTTCTCCCGAAAAGCTTTAATTTATGAAATAAACATTAATTATTAAAAAACACTCTATCGCCGTGACTTCAATAATAAATTATTAAGTAGATTATGCACCCTGAAATTAATATTGGAATAGTCGGTCATGTTGATCATGGGAAAACCACTCTGGTGGAAGCCCTTACAGGAAAGTGGGTTGACACTTTTTCAGAGGAAAAGAAGAGAGGGATAACTATCAGGTTGGGATATTCTGATTTTTCAATTTATAAGTGCGAAAAATGCGGGAGATTTACAACAAATAAGAAGTGCATTCATTGTTTTTCTGATTGCAAACACGAAAAAATATTTTCTTTAATTGATGCCCCAGGACATGAAAGTTTGATTCCAATTGTCCTTACCGGAGCCGCTTTATTTAATGCAGCGATTCTTGTGATTGCCGCAAATGAAAAATGTCCCCAGCCACAGACCCTCGAACATTTAAGAGCGCTGGAAATAAGTGAAATAAAAAATATTATAATTGTCCAAAATAAAGTTGACCTTGTGTCAAAAGAGGAAGCCTTGAAGAATTATAATGAAATAAAAGAATTGGTTAAAGGCACAATTGCTGAGAACTCAAAGATAATCCCAACTTCGGCGCAACAGGGAGTTGGGATAGAATATTTGCTCGATGAACTTTTGAAAATAAAAGAACCTGATTACCCAGAAGGAGATTTTTTATTCCTTGTTGCAAGATCTTTTGATGCAAACAAACCCGGGGTAAAACCGGAAAATCTGGCAGGCGGTGTAATCGGGGGCAGTGTAATTAGAGGCAAGCTAAAAAAAGGGGATAAAGTAATAATAAAACCAGTACTTATAAAAGGAAAATATATTGAATTGGAAACAAAAATAAAAAAAATAATGAGAGATGAACTTGAGGTCGATGAAGCAACCTGCGGCGGTCTTGTTGCTTTGCAGACTAGTTTGGATCCTTCAATGGCGAAGTCAGATAAACTTGCAGGATGTCTTGCAGGTACAAAAAATATGCCTGAAATTCTTTATGAAATCGAAACCGATTATACTTTATTTAAAGGATATGAACTTAAAATCGGAGATATTTTACTGGTTTATTGCAGAAACAGCAGGAGCACCGGAAGCATAACTTCAATAAATGATAAGAAATTAAAACTAAGTTTAAAACTGCCAATCTGTGCGGATAAAAATGCAAAAGTGAGTTATTCAAAACTTATTGATGGAAAATGGCACCTGATAGGGTGGGGAAGAATTAATTAAAGTTGTTATTGATTATAAATTCTCAGAAATTTTTAGGATATATTTGTTGTTAGGGTAGGACTTAACGGAAGTACACCACCCGAATGCGCTAAGTATGGATTAAAAACCCTAATTCTTAAGAAAGAAAAACTTCCGCGGGACAAACCCTGAGGGAGATGTATTCCGGTTATACAAAAGAGTTTATTGAATTATATAATTCTGAAATTAATAATTTTGTTGAGAGAAGAACTAATAAAATAAAGATATATCTTAATAAAAAAGTCATATTTTCAGAGAATTATTTAATAGATTCATTTTTTCGAAAGAAACTCGTTGCAATTAAATATACTTGAGTTTTGCATGAAATACAAATTGCTAAACCGTTTTTTGATAGATAATTTTTTTGGAATTATAATAAAATAAGTGAATTATCTTTTTGTTCCTTATCTCTTTTTAATAAAAACCAAGAATTCATTAAATTATTGGCACAGAGTTCTCCACTAATTTTCATCAAAATTGTTAACTTACTTAAAATTATAATTATAATAATTTATGAAACTTGAATCACCAGAATTAATAGCAGATCTTTTATCAAAAGACCGGAGAATAGACTCCCGGAGACCAGAGGAGACAAGGAAAATAGAATATAAACTTAATCCTGTGAAAAAGGCGGAGGGGAGTTGTTATCTTTCTATGGGAAATACAAAAGTTGTTGTTGGAATTAAATTTGGCACAATGACACCTTACCCGGACTCGCCAGACAAGGGTGGTTTAATGGTTAGTCTTAATTATGCGCCAATTATCTGGAAGGATTTACCTGCAAATTCGGATATTGAGATATCTCGGGTGCTTGACAGGAGCATAAGAGAGAGCAAAATGCTTGATTTAAAGGAATTCTGCGTGATAGAAGGAGAAAAAGCCTTTCAGATATTTATAGATTGTTATGTGATGAATTATGATGGAAATCTTCTTGAAGCACTTAATTTAGCCGCAGTAAAAGCATTAATGAATATGAATATGCCAAAACTTGAAGAAAATGACAAAATAGGAGTTTCAGATAAAAAAATTGAGTTAAAATCAAAACCTGTGCTTGTTACAGTATCAGGACTTAATGGCAAATATTTGTTTGATTTAAATCAATCAGAAGAAGGCGGTGTTGATTTTTCTATTTCAATCTCATATCTTGATGAAAACACAATCTGTGCAATGCAGAAAACAGGAATTAAAGGAATCCCTATGGATAAAATGGACGAAATTTTTAGAATAGGGGCAAAAAAACAGAAAGAATTGAGGAAAATTTTGGAAGAATAATCTTTTGTTCAGTAAATTTATTTCAGATATTAAATTAAACACTCAATCAGGATAGAGCCTTGAAATTTACAATTAAAAATAAACGAAACTATTTTTCAATTAAATATTATTTTAAAAAATTATAATCTCCTTCCTCTCCTACCTCCTTTTTTCCTCATATAGCCATGAATGACAGGGGTTGAATCTTCAATAATATTTATTTTTAAATCAGACCTTGAAATTGCTTTAATTGCTGACTGGGATCCTTTTCCAACAGATGGTGATTTGTTTCCTCCTGGAGCCCTAACTCTTATATCAACTTCAGTTATCCCTTTTTCCAAGGTTTCTTTTACAACTCTCTGAGCCGCAAGCATTCCTTGAAATGGAGCACTTTTTAACCTGTCTGCTTTTGTAATCATGCCGCCGGAAACTCTTGATATTGTTTCTGCTCCAGTGATATCAGTAACATGGAGTATTGTATTATTTCCGCTTGAATAAATATGAATTACCCCTTTTTTATTTTCCTGTTTTTTTGGTCTGCTTTCAACTTCTTCAATAACTTCGGTTTTCTTTGATTTTTGGGCTTTCTTCAAGCTTTCTTCGATTTTAACTTCTTTTTTATCGGTTTTCTTCTCGACTTTCTCTTCTTTAACATCCTTGGATTTAGTATCTTCTTTTAAATCAATCTCTGGTTTAGCTTCAATTTTCTCTTTTATTTTCTCAGCTATTTCTACTTTTTCATCCGTTTTTACTTCTTTATTTTCTTTAGGCATAAACATAAAATAAAATTAAAAATAAAGGACTATAAAAGTTTAATTAGAATATAATTATAATGGATACGAGAAAGAAAGAATTACCTGCAATGTGCAGAAGGTGCAAATCAACAAGCGGAGTGATAACAAAGTATAATTTATATTATTGCAGGCATTGTTTCAGGGAAATTGCAAACAGGATTGGATTTAAGAAATACGATTGATTATTTGCGGAATTTTATAGATTATATATAAAAGGCTAATATATTATGCCTGAAGTAAATCAGAATGCTTTAGTTGTGCAGGAGTTGGTAAGAAGAGCCAATTCGCACACGCAAAGATTGAGGACTATTGATGAACAGATGAGACAGATCAATTCTAAGTTAAATAATGAAGAACAACAAAGGATCAAAATGAGTAAATTAAATGCAGAGAAATTTGAAAAAATTATAGAAGAAATAGAAAGTCTTGATAATAAGATGAGCGATCTTAGAAATGAAATATTTAAGATACGTGAAAAAGAGAAAAGTTTTGTGAAGGAAAAAGAAATAAATACAATCAAAAAGGAGATGGAATTGTTATCTCCGATGAAACATGAGTTTGTTACCTGGAATGAATTAAACCGGGAAGTTAAAAAATTAAAAGATGAGTTTAAAGTTGCCGTTCGGCCATAAGGGAGAAGAGATGGGAAGTATCCCTATTAAGGAAGTTACTTTGTTAAGAGAGCAGGGTAAATCTGATAGAGAGATAATTACCAAATTAAAAACTCAGGGATTTTCTTTTCAAGCAATTGAAAAAGCAATGTTACATGTTTTAAAATCAGGTGTTGGCAATTCAAATGATCCTATACCACAACCCGGGGTTAAATTTCCTCAGGGTTCGAGGCAACCCTCGGGTATGCAATCTCATCAAGGTATTCCACAGTCGTCAGGTATGCAGACGCCGCAACAAGGTTCCCCGCAGTTACTACAAAGAGAACAGGTAAATTTTAGACAAGTGCCGCCTGTTCAGGGAAATCAGGAATTAATACCAGAACAAAAACTTGGATTCTCTGGTATGCAGGAGCCAAGTCTTGAGATGCAATTTGAACCAACCAATTTAATAGAAGAGATTGTTGAGGGTGTTGTTGAGGAAAAGTTTGAAAAATTAGACACCAAATTTGAGTTTATACAGAAAAATCAGGAAAAACTGAAAGAAGATATTGAGAAAATGAGAGTTTTGTTGGCAAATGAAATTCAAAAAGTAGAGAAACTGATTGAAGGATCAAAAGAAGAAACCAATAAATTAAAAGATGATATAGAAACAGTGGATATTAAATGCGCCGCTCTTGAAAGAGCTTTCAAACAGTTCTTGCCGGATTTGGCAGAGAAAGTAAGAAGTAAAACTTTAAAGCAAAAAGGGGTTGAGGTTCTCAACGAATAGATAAAATAATTAT
>CAZLSF010000025.1:0-10635 GCA_964562245.1 uncultured archaeon
GTAATTAGGTCGGGTTAAAAATTTAATAATATTCTTTCAGTGTTTCATAAAATTCTTTATAATCAGGAATATCTTTGATAACTAATTCTGCGGTGCTGCTTCCCGTGGTATTTACTGTGATATTTCCATTCCTGAATATTTTATTAAACACCCCCTGCGAAAAGTTTATGTGGTCTATTTTATTAAAAATAATTGAAGTTTGTTTTTTATACAAGATGCCTGATTTTGCAACAACCCTGTAGTTTTGAATTAAAAATGATTTGACTTTTATACTCCAGGCTACAAAAATAAGTATTGTAATCAATAGCAAAATAAATGGTGCGAAAATTATCCGAGCGAATTGATATACAAGCAAACTAAATATACTTCCAATCAATATCCAACCTGCCAAAGAATTT
This sequence comes from uncultured archaeon, assembly GCA_964562245.1. GTDB lineage: Archaea > Aenigmatarchaeota > Aenigmatarchaeia > QMZS01 > QMZS01 > QMZS01. Next base: position 399 of record CAZLSF010000025.1, read on the forward strand.
GCCGCATCGGGCTTTGAAATCCTGATTGTTTTTGGAGAATAACTAAAAATATTTTGCTCTATTTCAGATAACTGTTTTGAATCAGGTCTCTTATAAAATATTAAATCAATCAATTCATCTTTAATATCAATATCCTCAACATAATTAATTTTAAAGTGATTTGAAACAAACATCTGATTTTCCCCTTCCTGCACCATACGCTCCCCCGCAACATCAAATCTTACAGAGCCCTGCCATGAAAAAGGATATTTCACTGTTGTTATATCTTTTATATTATCATACAAAACATAATAAAAATCTTTGAAGAATATCCCTCTGGTAAAATAAATATAGTCTTTGAAAAAAGTGAACTTAGATGTTTTATAATAGCTGATTTTATAAATTATAACAAAAATGCATAGAACGACTATTACAACAGGTATTATTGCGATAAGCGGATTAACAACAAATACAAAGTAAGAAGAACCTAATATGATTATTGCGAAAATCAGAGTAAGGAATAAATTTGCTTTGAACAAGTCCATTACTTTGAAATTGGAGTTCATCTTGTAAATCATATCCTGAGCACTTATTCCTGATTTTGCCAGAATTGATTTATACATTTCTTCTGATTTCTTTATATTTACAAATCTAATATCTTCTGATGAACCTATTGACCAAAAATGTATGCTGCAAGTGTTAAACCATTTGTCAATAAAATTTTCTTTGAAGACGACCGACATGATTTTATCATTGGTGAACTCCTTGTTTTTTGAAGAAATAAAATTATATTTTTCTTCAATACTTCTTGGTTTTACCAAATACTTTGTTGAATTTATTTTAATTGCCATCTGAATTAAAACAATTATCCATACCGGCATTAACGGAAATAGGACAAGACATATTGGAAAAGCAATCAGTAAAGGAACAATTGTCCTTTTAGCATCCATCTTGTATTCCGCTGTAAAATCTGTATCTATACGTAAAGTTTTTGATTTATAAACTGTTTGTTTTTTATTTTCAGCAAAATTGGAAATTGGTTCTCCCATTCCAGCAACATTAACCGTTCGTTGTTTTCTGGTTTTAATCAGAGAACTTGTTGCACTTATTAATTTATCTATGTTTAATTCCATTTCTTTACCATTAGCCATATTTTTGAAAAGAATCTCCTGCTTGCTTCCCTGACAACTAATCTTCACATCATACAAACCAAATATCTTATCTATTAATGTCTGCGTAATCGTTGAATCAGAAAGATTTTCTATTGGTATAAAAGAATAATTCTTTGAAAGAAAACCTTCCTGATAGGTTATTGTATCTGAATAAATTATATATATCCTTCCCTTTAAATCCAAAAATCTGAAAATCAACCAGCTAAATATTAATAAAGCCAGGAAACCTAATGAATATAAAAATAATTGATTATTCAGGATCATCCCAATCATACCCAGTTCCATCTCTAAAAAGAACCAGACTATTAAAACCAATATAGTGACTAAATTTCTAAAGACTTCAAAGAATACTCCTATTGAACTTGGACGTTCCTTTTGAATCAATTTTGATTTTGATAATTTAAATCCATTATATTGCATCATCTTTTCAACATATTCATACATCTTATCTGGATTGTCTATTGATTTAAGAAATATTTCTGAAACACCGCTTCCTGCGGATTCTATTCTTATATTGCCTGTCTTCAAAAGTTTATTCTCAATGTAAGGCAATCTCATAGTTACATGGGTTATATTTTTTATGATTAATTCAAGTTCATTATCAGAAAATATTCCTCCTGAATTATGAATAATTTTATCTTCAAGAAAAATATAATTTTCTTTTTTATACTGAACATTTAGCGAATAATAATTGAAGATTTCAATGGCTATAAAAATTATGATAAAATATAAAAAAGATTCTTTCAAAACTAAATTTACTATTGAATAAATGATTGCAAAAATCAGGAAGAAAACAACAGAACTTTTAAGAAAACTGTAATTAATATAAGCTGTTCTGTTTGGTTTTAGTTTATACTCATAAGACATAATTGTATAGGAATTGCTTAAATAATATGAGAGAATATTTTGATATTTTCAAAAAAGAAATAATTATAATTCATCAAGTATATCCAAAAAGAATTCCTTATCCTTCCTGTGTGTTAGCAATTCAGCAACTTTGTCTTTTTCAACCCACTTTGCTTCAGGATTGTCTGGGTCAATTGGCTTGAGAATTTCTTGATTTGTCTTGAACAAAAATATCACGATTTCCTTTAATTCTGATTTATCATCTCTCTCCTTCAGCCCAATTCTGTATCTCTTATATTTTCCCAGTTTTTTTATCAATTCCAACTCACTCACTCCAGACTCTTCATAAATTTCTCTTTTTGCGGCGGTTAGTTCATCCTCGCCATCATCAATATGACCCTTTGGCAAAGACCATGAATTCCCATTCTGGTTTACAACAAGAACCTGATTTTTCTTGTTTAATACAATACCTCCTGCACTTTTACTTTGTTTCATAAATTATTTACAATTTGTTTTCTAACAAAATACTAAATTTTTAATCGATGAAAAAAGATTTCCCAACTAAACTACTAAATGTGTCTATATTATGAAGGGACAGATTTTTATCCTCGGAGCAATGGGTGTTGTGGTTGCTTTGTTTATAGTAATCCCCACTATTCAAAAAGAAATTTATCTGCCAAATACAGACAATTCAATGCTAAAAAACATTGCGAAAGAATATAATTATTGGATTGCATACTCGAGTATTGAAGGGAATTATAACATACTTGACTTTGGGAGATTTATAAAAGAAAACTATCCCAATATTGAATTTTTTTATCTTTTTACTGAAGGTAATAATCTAAAAGTTGCAAACTTCTTTGACTCAAAGATGGAATTTTCAGTAAACGGAGATGATTTTTTTATTAACCCAAATCAATCAACTGAAACAAGTTTCTCTGGTGAAATCGATTTTTCCTCTGAACACAGAGATTTCAAATACACACCTAAAAACGAATTTTCAGGGGCAATTTTTCTTAGAATTGATAAAGGAATCGCCAAAATACAATTGCTTAAAATATTTAAATAATTAAATCCCAATCAACATAGCCTTTTTTTCAATGTGCCTGAATGCAAAATAGGCTATTGAAATTGATATTATTGAAAAAACTGCAAGATAAATTATCTGAGGCATAATCTGTGATAATGTTGCCCCTTCCATGCCAATTGCCCTCAATGTATTTATTGCCTGAGTAGTTGGTAAAACCTCGCAAAAAACCCTGACAGACTCGGGAAAAACTTCGAGTGGATAAAAAACACCTGACAACAACATCAAAACTTCAGACAATATATAAGAAACCTCAGAAATCCCTTCTCTCCACGCCCCAAGAACAGCAAGAGTCATCCCCACTCCGGAAAAAGACAGGAAAGTAAGAAGAAAAACCAGTCCCGCAAGAAGCAAACTTCCCTTAAAAGTAAACTCGCAGAAAAAAAGGATTAAGATTAAAATTACAATGCTTGTAAGTAATACTTCTACCATAGACGCAACAGCTTTTGCAAACAAAAATGCAAATCTTGAAGCTGGAGACAAGAAAAAATAAGTTGAACTCCGGTGATATTTTTCTCTTACGAAAGCGCTTGAAAGAGGACCTAAACAAATCCCGATGGCAGGCCATAACAGACTCCCAGTTACAAGAAAAATTACATAATTGTCTTTGTTCAATCCGCCTATCTCAACAGAGCCAGATGAAAAAACCGCGCCCCACACAAGAAGGAAAGACAAAAGAAAAGCCAAGGTTCCAAATATATCCCAGATTATTCTTTCTTTCCACCTATAATATTTTCTTACTTCGGCAATTGTCAATACCAGAAAATCAGAAACAAATCTCATTTTCTCATCAGATGAATAAAAACATCTTCTAAAGTTGGAGAGACTTTTTGAATATTTTGTATTTTATTTTCTCTCTGCAGCTCTTTCATAAAATGGTTAACATGATTTTTCTCTTTTAAAATAATTCTAAGTGACTGCGTATCTTCTATCAAATTTACCCTATCCACATATTTAAGTTTATTAAGATTATCAATTAGTTTCGAAGAAATTTTATCAAATTCCACCTCAAATATTTCTTTTTTCTCTAACTCTTTCTTCAGGCTTTTAGGGGTTCCGGTTTTTATTATTTTGCCTTTATTAAGTATAACAATCCGGTCGCATAGAAAATCAGCTTCTTCCATATTATGAGTTGATAAAACAATGCTTGATTTTTTCTTTCTTTTCTTTATCAATTCTCTTACTTTAATTGCAACAACTGGGTCAAGTCCTATTGTAGGTTCATCAAGAAAAAGAAGTTCGGGGTCATTCAAAAATGCTTTTGCAAGGCAAAATCTCATAACCTCTCCAGTAGAAAATAAATCTGAATAAAGATTTTCTTTTCCTTTTAACCCAAAAAAGTCTATTAATTCATTAACCTTTTCCTTGTTAACCCCATATATTTTTGCATAAGTAAGAAGATTCTGCTTTCCTGTCAGTTCCCACCACATATTTGCTCTTGCGAAAACCCCATTAATTCTTCCTTCAATTTTCTTTTTGTTTTCAGGCATTTTTTCACCAAGAATAAAAATTTCTCCCTCGTCCGCTTCCATTAATCCTCCCATCATTTTCATAAGTGTTGTCTTACCTGCTCCATTTGAGCCAAGCAAACCAAAAATCTCTCCTTTTTTAACTTCAAAACTCACATTATCAAGAACTTTTTTCTTTTTCGGACTCACAATATTTTTTATTCTTTTGAATCCTTTTGGTTTATATTCCTTGTCTGGATAATACTTGACTATATTTTTAACAATAATTTCACTCATTATTAAATATGAAAAAATCTCATTATCTATATTTCTCAGTCTCCCATTCCTTTCCTTTTCCTTTCTCGAGAGCCGCTTTGCTCAGGAATCCGTGCTTGCCTTCTGGAGTGGTAATTAAACCTTTTATTGGGTCAAAAGCGTGCTCCATTATCTCCGTGTCCTGCATCCTCAAATCCTTTTCTTCAATTCCGTAAAATTCCTTAGGCAAATCTTCTACTGGAACATCCTGTCTTAAATATTCAACAATTTTCCTTAGAGCTAAAGTTGACTGGTCAACAGGATCTCCTCCAACACCTCCTGCTCTTTCAAAAATTATGTATCTGTTTTCTCTCTCATCAAAACCTTTTTTTCTCAAGGCAAGCATCCACCGATATAACCACTCCTGCTGCTCTGAACCCAATGGAATTGGAACATGTGCTGGTTGCAGAGGTGTAGGCCATCCGACATGTAAAGCTTTAATATATTTCCCACCATCTGAACAAAAGCTTTCTATTTCTTTATCTGGATTTATGTCTGCTCCTAAACAATGCTCAAAATCTATTACTGCTCCACAATGTTTTGTTCCTAAATTCTTGCATAAAATAATAAAATGTTTGGGTCTTGTAAGCCTGTATTCTCCTTCCATACCCCTTGATACCATAGGAGTTTCAATAACAAAATCAAAATTGTATTTCTCTAAAATTTTCTTTGGATCTTTAAATTTATTTTCCATTTCTGGCAGAGGGTTCACATGCCCCCAAATATATTTTGCTGCAACTGCAGGAACCCAGTCCGATGGTCTATCTTTAACACTTTCAAAACTTTTATCTCCAACAATTCCCAACCATATAGGGTCTTTTTTATCAGACATCCACTTTGCAATTACCAAATAAGCAATTCTTTCTGTTCCCCAACCCATGTCTGAAGTTTTAAGGGCACCTTTAACTTGCTCTTTTGTAGCTTTTCTACCTGCTTCAGGCACTCGTTTTCCAACTTCTTCTAATATTTCTCTCATTTCTTGTTCTGCAACTTTACTAACCATTAACCTATCTAATAAACCTTTTTCTCTCGCTACTTCGTTTATAATTCTATCTCTTTCTCTCTCTGCATTATTTTCTGGTGGGGCTACTTTTAGACATTCATATAATTCTCGTTGGTCTATCAACCAATCCAAGACATTGGGATTTTCATCTAAAAACTTATATAATCTCCTACCGTATATATCAACAAGAGAACTTGGCTGCATACTTTCTCCAAGTCTCATATAAGGATTTTCTGCTGGTGGTCCCTCACATGAATGCTGTAAATAATAAACAGCTTTTAATCTACCCGTTCCTTCTAAATTTTTAACAAATCTCCAATGTCCTGTTATATACTGATCTTCTATTGCAGAAGTCAAGGCAATTTGTGCACCTCCCATCGCCGGGGTTTCACCATGAAATCCGTAAGTTATTCCTAAACCTCTAATTTTTTCCAGTCTATTCTTTATATCAGGTGAATCTAGTTCTGTAGAAGTTTCTATGTCAATTTGAGTAAAATTAACCCCTTTTAATGCAGAATAAAATCCTTTTTGTGATAAATCAATCATAGAAATTTTTTCCTGTGGCTGTGCTGCCCCAAACATACCTGAACTAACTCCAATTATATATTCCCCCGCGTGTTTAGGTTTTGAATTTCCAAATAAACTAAAAGCCATAATATATATTGTATTTCGTATTATAAATTTTATCTGCAAAAAATCCGGACTTTAGTCCATATACCAAATTATCCTGGAAAAGAATTTATATTTAACTTTTACGGTATTTAAACCCTTTCCTCAATAATCTCTTTTTATTGCCGAAAAATGACATTCTGTCATTGTCCACATCTTGCCTTGTTTTATTTCATTAGCCCAATCACTATAATCTATTTTTTAAATTTAATCACTTCTTTTTTCTCTGAAGTGAACTTCTAACTTGTGCTGGTATTTGCGCAAATGCGAATTGCTGATTTAATATTGTTTTTCCTCAAGAAAATTAAAAAATTTATATCAAAAGCCCCATCATCGTAGGTTTTTATTATATTCTCTCCTTAAGGATAATCGAAGTAATGTATTTTTCCGTAATTTTTGGGTTTTAATAAAGAACCTTTTTCATTCACAACAACATCAACATTCAGAATTTTATCTTTTGTTGCGATTATCACAACTCTTGCGAATTTTCTCCTTGCTCTTCCGTGGATTGTCGTGTGGTCATTGCATTTTGAAATTCATAAAGCACTCCTCGCTTGATGTTATTCATTTTAGTTAATTCTCGATCCTATTAAGCAAAATACCATGTTGTAAAAACAAGATTCTTCACAGAAAAATATCCAAAAATTATAGAGATTTTTAAATTCTTAATTAATCACTAATATTATGTTTTAAGATGATAGAAAATATATTTATTGAATTAAGTCTTATTATCCTTACTGCAACTGTGGTTTCAGGTGTAATGTTGTTATTAAGACAACCTCTTATAATTGGTTATATACTGACGGGAGTATTTGTTAGTCCTTATTTCTTAAATATAGTTCAGTCAACAGAATCAATTGAGACTTTTGCGCAGATGGGTATTATCTTACTTCTTTTCATGGTTGGATTAAATTTAAATCCAAGGATAATAAAAGAATTAGGAAAACCTTCTTTAATCACTGGTTTTGGTCAGTTTATAATTACAACTTTAATTGGATATTTAATCTGCAGTTATTTTGGTTTATCTTTTATTGAGTCTTTATATATTGCTGTTGCGTTGGCATTCAGCAGCACTATTGTTGTGATGAAACTTTTGTCTGATAAAAGCGATACTGGAACTTTGTATGGTTATTTGTCAATCGGTTATTTAATGATTCAGGATTTGATTGTTATAGTTATCCTGATGCTGATAACTTCTTTTTCAGGAAATGGCAATCTTTTGGAAATTGCATTTGAAACTATTTTGAAGGGTTCTGGTTTGTTAGTCGGTTTGTTTTTGATAGGAACATATATTCTTCCAAAAATTACCGAAGTTATTGCAAAATCTCAGGAATACCTTTTGCTTTTTTCTCTTGGGTGGTGTTTTTCATTGTCAATCCTGTTTTATTATCTCAATTTTTCCGTAGAGACTGGGGCTTTATTGGCTGGGGTCACTCTTGCGTTGTCTCCTTACAGATATGAGATAAGTTCAAAGATGAAACCCATCCGCGATTTTTTTATAGTGCTGTTTTTTATAATGATTGGTTCGCAGATTAATATCACTTATATCCTTCCTTACCTCAAACTAATTTTAGTATTGTCATTTTTCGTGATTATTGGGAAACCTCTTATAATTACAACACTTCTTGGTTTATTGGGATATACAAAAAGAACAAGCTTCTTTGCGGGAAATACTTCAGGTCAGATAAGCGAGTTTTCTCTGATTATGATTTCTTTGGGGGTTGCAGCAGGGCATCTATCACCTGAAATATTGTCTCTTGTGACCGTCATTGGATTTATAACAATTTCCGGGTCCACTTATATAATGCTTTATTCAAACAAATTATATTCTTATTTGTCAAAATATTTAAGCATATTTGAAATAGCAAGTAAAAGAATTGATGCACAGAACCGATTTAAAGAAGAGGATTATGATGTGCTTCTTTTTGGTTATAACCGGATTGGATATGATATACTTGATTCCATCCAAAAGATAAAAAAGAAATATCTTGTAGTGGATTATGATCCTGTGATTATAAGAAAATTATCAAAGGACGGGATAAACTGCAGGTATGGGGATGCAAATGATTATGAATTGCTGGATGACCTTAAACTTTCAAAGGCAAAAATGATTGTGTCCACAATTCCTAATTTTGACACAAATTTTATGTTGATAAGTAAAATCAGGGAATCAAACAAAAATGCAATAATAATTGTTGTTTCCCATCAGATTGATGAAGCAATGAAATTATATCACAAAGGCGCAACTTATGTATTGATGCCGCATCTTCTTGGCGGAACCCGCGCGTCAATGATGATTAAAGAATATGGTTTTGATATAAACAAATTCTTAAAAGAAAAAATACACCATATAGATAATTTAAATCACCGGAGGGATATAGGCCATAATAAACCAAGACACGAGAGGAAATAATTGAATTTATCTATAATTTTTTAACATGATTTTTAGGCAGTACAAGTTGCTGTTAATGGATATTGGTGAAAATAATAAAAAAATTATCTAATAAACTAAAAATAAATCCACCTTTTGTGTTTTAAATTCGTATGCACAAAAACGCCGGAAAATGCAGTATATATTATTTATAGTTATTGAGTATCAAAGTTGAGTTAAAAACTGTTCCAGATAAGGCAATTCATCTTTAATAACTTTTTTTGAGCAATGCATCTTTTCCTGCAATTTCATAACCTTGTCTTCAATTTCTTTTTTCTTTGCTTTCATAGTTCCCATCTTTGAGATATAGGTAGGGAACCCATAAGAAACATAATTTCTGTAAGTCTCTTTTTTACTGAGAGCCACCCCAATAGAAATAAAATTAACATAATACCCAAATAAAATCCAGTCTTGCCTTTTCATTATTCTCATCCTGATAATATCCGCAAGACTCAGGAAATCCATTGCGTTTTTTAAATCCTTTCCTTTATATTCCCTTGCAACATTTTCTTCAACCCACCAGAAAAAATCTTCGGGGTTTCTATCAAGGTTACTCATAACTTCCCTTGCCACATCAACTTTCTTTGTTTTTAGGAGTACGCGGATTGAACTAAAAATATTTTCTTCAAAATTCCGCGAGGAAAGAAGATTTGAAGATAATAATCCTTTTCTTGAAATCAAACTTTCAAGGTCAAGGATAGCAGCCCTCATATCCCCATTACATCTTTGCGCGAGGTTCCTTAGAATCACATCATTAAAAGTAATTCCCTCTTTCTCACATATTCTTCTCAGATATTTTGCAATTGAAGGATAAGGAATTTTGTTAAAGGATATTAATTTACAATAATTTTTCAAAGTTTTTAATTTTGGATCATAAGCATCATTTGCTGTTAATATTATTGGATTCCTGCTATCCTTAAATATCTTTATCAATTCCTTTGATGCCCCCCTATCTTTTGTAGACAATCCATCTATTTCATCAATCAAAAGCAGTCGCTTCTTCCCGAAAATTGAATACTGCTTTGAGATTTCAAGAACTTTTTTAAGATTCTCCACATCCCTGTAATCAGAAGCATTTATTTCATATATCTCAAGATTTAATTTCTTTGCAATAAGAGATCCCAATAGTGTTTTGCCAATGCCTGTATGTCCATATAGTAGCAAAGGTTTCTTCCCAAAATTTGCAAGGATATCGCTCACTGCTTTCTTGTTTCCTATGAATTCTTCCAGTTTCTCAGGTCTATATTTTTCAAGTAAGTCCATAATTAATCTGAAATATAATTAACA
>CAZLSF010000026.1:0-10511 GCA_964562245.1 uncultured archaeon
AACTCAGAGCTTTCTGAATATTACTTAAAGAAAATATGTCCAATAAAACAAGGTGGTTATTTTCAGTATAGTACAAAGTTTTTAGAAAAACTTCCAATCAAAATCCCAGAAACAACAGAAGAAAAGAAAAGTGCTAATCAAATAATTAAAAAAGTTGATGAAATTCTTGAATTGAATAAATCGGGAATTATAGATATAGAGATTGTTCTTAAAGATGAAGAAACAGAGAAATTATGCAATTTACCAAAAGTTATATTTAACGTAACCGATAATGCCAAATTTGAGAAAGTGAAAACAGAAGGAAATAAAGTTTACATTAATTCTCAGGACTTTGTAGAAATTAAGGATAAAAAGATAAGAGACTTTGTTGATGTCTATCTAAATTCAAATACTAAGATATTATTAAAATCAAAGGATGTTAAAAATCAAATCCTTAATATTGCTGTTCCAAAATCCGACAAAATTTTGAAGGAAGTTATTGAAAAAGGTAGTGCGGACCAATCTCAAATTAAAGAGAAAATTGGGAAATTAGAAAGTGAAATCAATGATTTGGTTTATCAAATATATGGGGTTACAAGAGAGGAAAGAAAAATTGTTGAGGGGAATTTATAAATTATGAAAGCCGATTCTACTTTTAAAGTTTTTAGTGATAGAATACGAATTGAAATTGTGGCAATTGGTAAAGATAAGATTTATTCTGTAGGATATATAAAGGTATTTAAAAACGGGGATGTATATCAGATTTTAAAAACATGTGGGTCAGATATGCACATATCTCGTCATGCTTCTGGACAAACACATTGGCAATCAAGACAATCAAATTTTTTTCCAAGAAATAAGATCTGGTGTTCATATTAAAGATTTTAAAGGTATCGAATTTTTAAGTACAAATGCATTTGGTTTAGATTCTCTCCCAGAGTTATATACTGAATATAAAATGAAGAAATGCGATGGTGTCTTTGCAGTTGATATGAGAAAATATAAAAATACCTTTTTTAATATGTCCATAGCGATATTAACAGAAGAAGGATTGCCAAAAATATATAATCATTGGAAAAAAATGAAAAAAAGACAGATATATTTATTTACTGATTGCCACCCTATGATTGCTATCACTATATGCGATGCAAAACAGAGTTAGTATTTATGTTATATATACCTTCTGCATTTTTTACAGAAAAAACATTAAGAAACTGCTGAATTGATATATTCTACCTTCAAATACAAATAATTATTCTAAATAATCCTTTTTCTTCAAATCCAAAGGCAGTTCAGTTTTCTCAAATAATTTCTTGTCTTTGTCAAGAGGTTTTGTTGCATCCAAACCCCACTTTGAGGTTGTGTGTTTTTTCAAATCAGAGGATGGGTCAAGACTTGATCCTCTCGCTTCCGGAACAATAACTAAATCACTGTCCGGCTGGAATCTTGTAGTGATTGCCCATTCAACATCAAGAGGATTAAAAATATCAATATCTTCATCAACAACTACAACTCTTTTCATTGAGGGGTGAGCCGCAAGAGCTGCAAGAATAGCATTTTTGCCATCTCCTTCTTTTCTCTTTTTGATTGAAACAACACCGTGAAGCCAGCAGCATCCTCCTTCGGTCAGGCACACATTTTTAATTGTGGGAACTGTATTGGATATAATTTTATACATCCTTGGTTCCTGAGGCACACCCATTAAAATCCTGTGTTCCAATCCTCCCGGAATAATGACCCTGAAATAAGGTTCATTCCGGTAATAAAGGGTATCACATTCAAAAACATTTTGTTCTCTTTCAATATCTGTTGTTCCAGTCAAATCAACGAAAGGTCCTTCTTCCGCAAGTTTTTTTGTTATTCTTCCATGCAGGACAATTTCTGATTCTGAAGGAACAAAAAGGTTACCAATTTTTGTTACTTTAAGTCCGCCCAATAAGGTTGATGCAAATTTTAGTTCATCAAAATCCGGTGTGTATGAAGTTGCCGCGGCAATTTCAACACCGGGATGAACCCCGATAACAACAGCCACTTCTAAATCACTGGATTCTTTGTTGAATAATTCATATAAATGTCGTGGAGTAAGCCTTATTGAGAATTTATTTTCTCCAAGATACATCATTCTATGGAAAGACATGTTCTGGGTTCCGGTTTCCTTGTTTTTCGCAATTACCACAGAAGATGAAAAATATCTTCTTTCTTTTTCCCTGTAAAAAATCGGTACTGGAATGTGTTTTATAATATCAGGTTTTTCTATTTTATTTTCAAGAAAGGGTGCATTGTCTAAAACAGAAAGTTCACCTTGTTTATCCATTGATTTTGAAATCTTAAAAATTAATTCTTCTTTTGTGGTTCCAACTCCTTTTGCGAGTGAATCCCTGTTTCCGCATAGACCAACAACTGTTTTTACATTTGGATATTCTTTCAGTTTGATTATTGTTGGTTTATCTTCGATTTTGGTACAGAGAGAAGAAAGTTCATAGTCAATTGAAACTTCCTTTTTTGTCTCTCTTATTTTTTCAGTTTCCAAATAGGTCCTCATAATTATACACTATTTTTAAGGTTAATCCCAAAGAGTATACCAGTCCACATCAGATTTTAATTTATTCAGGTCTTTGGTTAATTTATCCATAGATTTATAAGAAGTTTCCAAAATATATTTTGCTGTATTGAGTGCATCCTGACCCCATTCACTCAATATTGGCACTTCATCCAGATAGTTTAGGTTAACTCCGAGTATTTTTTCCACTCTTTGAGTTTTATATTCTGCTAAATCTACCATTAAAACAATTTCAAAAAACTTTTTTAAACATGTCGAAAGGTAATTCGTCATCTGACGAGTAGAGTATTTTAATGATTTATGGAGTATAATATCCTATTTCTAACATATATTCAATCTACCATTTAATCAAAGTCCCGATTCTTTCGCCAAGCAAGCATTTTTTGAGATACCCTTCTTTCACCCCATTAATAATTTTAATCTCAACACCTTCTTTTGCGAGTTCAATACCCTGTTCAATTTTATGGATCATGCCCCCGGTTACATCAGTCCCGTCTGAGCCTCCAAGATATTTTTTGACTTCTTCCCAATTATTTTTATTTATTTCTTTAATAAATTCGGCTTTTTCATCTTTTGTAGGGTCTGCGGTGTAAACCCCATCAACTTTCCCGACCATTATTACTCTGCTTTCAAATCCAAGATTTTTTGCGAGATGGCTCAGTGTTTCTTCTGTGGATAAAATGCAACACCCTTTTTTTAAATCAAGTCCAATATCTCCATAAGGAACAGGAATCATATTATGTTCAAGAAGTTTTTTAATCGGTTCTAAATAAAATTCTTTAATTTTTGAGTTTTCCGCAATGCAACAGGCAGATGGCTGAAGAGAGATTGCTTTTTCCCCAACATTTAATAAATTGTCAACAACAATTCTGTTTAATTTTGCTGCATCATTCTGCACGACGCAAACTCCGTATTTGCTTTTATCATTCACAAATCCTTCAGCAGTCCTGTATTTTTTTGCTGAAACATGCCCAAAAGATCCGCTGCCATGTCCAATTATCAGATTAAATTCTTTTTCTTCTCTTGCCTCCTTTACTTCTTTTGAAAGTCTTTCAATAACCTCAAAATTTGCAGTATAAGGTTTTAGTTTATCTGTGATTGCAGAACCCCCAAATTTTACAAGAATCAGTTTTTTACTCATTATAATTCACTTAAAATTAATTATAGAACCTATTTTAGCCTTTTCGACGATTGCATAATAATTTCATATAAGATGTTATTTGTTAGATGTTATCCTTAGGATGGAACGTCTTTGGGTGGTTGATGAACAGGATATTCCTTCCAGGAGAGAGACAAGAGAGATTTGTCATAAAAATTATCTGATTCATCGGGGTGTGCTTGTAGGCGTCAGAAATACTCGGGATGAATTATATTTTAAGAAGAGGGGTCCTGATAAAAGTCTATACCCGGAAATGTGGGAAATTTCTGTTGCAGGGCATGTGCCTTATACAGAGTGTTATAAAATGGCGGGAATAAGAGAGCTTAAAGAAGAGCTGGGTTTAAAAGCCAGTGGGTCAGAACTAACCCGTATTGTAAAGTTCAATGATTTTAATGAATACGAGAGAATGATAAATATGTTATATTTATATAAGATAGACAATCCAAAAATAGAACTGAATGAAGAAGCAACAGAGGGGAGATTTTTTAGTTACTCTGAATTTTGCGATTTGGCAAAAACAGGAAAAATAGAAGTTGCTCCTTATACACAGATAATTTTAAGGAATTATAAGGATTACTTGTTCTAATCAATATTTTCCAAGAGGAATATTATATTTTTTCATACAACCTTCTCTTCCAAGTTCTTCATATTCTTTAAGACTTACCTGGATTGATTGTCCATCTGGAAGACCAATAATATAATTTCCTGTAGAGTCGTGATTTTCAATTTTTTCCTTTAGACCAGTATATTTATTTAACATATATAAAATACTCTAAAATTTTAAATAATTTTTTAGCAATTGATTTATTTGCAAACAATCTTCGCGGCAGAGACCCAGAATATCCCGGCGGTTAGCATTAAAACAAATGCTATTGTGAGAGTTCCATAAAAACTTGCTGTTGTTGTTCCAAGGACCCATTCAGCGTTTCCGGCAAATAAACTTGCGATAAGCATGCAGATTGCTCCAATCACTAAAAAAACATATACTTGCGGTTCTTCCATAATAAACAATATGCTTATTTAAAGAGATATTAATCTCCAAAAGAAGCGCAATCTGGAGGTGGATAATAGATTGTGTCGCATAGCCCTTTAAATATAGTTTTATGGCTAAAATCTGTAATAATTATAAAATCTCTGATGCTGTTTAATTCAAGTTTTGTTTCATTTGCTTTTATTTTCTCAAGAATTACCTGCCCTTCGAGGGATTTTACAAGTTCTTCAAGTTCAAAGAAATCACTTTTAGAAGTATAATAATATGTGGCTATAGTAATTCCATTTTGAATCAGGAATTGTTTTTCTTGTTTTGTGAGATTTTCCTCAAAAATCCATTGTTTTTGGAATTTTTCAGCGATTTCTTCAGGCGTTTTCAGGTTTGTTTCAGGTTCTTTATACATCAAAGGTATGGCAATTATTTCCAGAAGGAATGCACCTCCGACAAGAAGCGCAAAAAGTGCCATGACAAACTGCTTCCTTTTTTCTTTATCTTTAAACAATTTTTTTCTCATAATAAAGTTTATTTTTTAAAATTCAGACTAAAAGTTATTTAAATGCAGAAGTAATGCTTCTATGAGACTATATTTAAAAGTTTTATTCTTTATTATGGCAGACAAAGAACATGTGAATTTGGTTACAATAGGACACATAGACCATGGGAAGTCAACTTTGGTTGGCAGGCTTCTCTTCGATACAGGTGCAGTAAGAGAGGAAACCATGAGAAAGTTGAAAGATGAAGCAAAGATAAAGAAGAAAGAAACTTTTGAATTCGCATTTGTAATGGACACATTAAAAGAAGAAAGAGAAAGAGGTGTTACAATCGATATAGCTTTTAAGGAGTTCAGTACACAGAAATATTACTATACTGTGATTGATGCTCCAGGGCACAGAGATTTTATTAAGAACATGATTGTTGGAACTTCTCAAGCAGATATTGCAATTTTAGTTGTTTCAGCAAGAGAGGGAATTCAGGAACAAACAAAAGAACATGCTTACTTGTCAAAAATTTTGGGTATAAAACAAATAATAATTGCTGTCAATAAAATGGATGCTGTGGAATATAAACAGGATCGATTTAATGAAGTTAAAGCAAGTGTTGAGAAATTGCTTCAGGGAGTAGGATATAATCTGGAAGAAGTAGAAATAATACCAATTTCAGCATATAAAGGAGATAATGTTAAAGACAAAAGCACAAACATGACTTGGTATACAGGAAAAACAATTGTTGAAGCTTTGGACAATATAAAACCAGTAGAACGGCCAATAGACAAACCTTTAAGATTACCTGTTCAAGATGTTTATTCGATTACAGGAGTCGGGACTGTTCCTGTAGGAAGAGTTGAAACCGGGATTATGAAACCAAACCAGCCAGTAGTAATAATGCCTTCAGGAATCAAAGCTGAAGTAAAATCCATAGAAATGCATCATCAGGCATTAACTGAAGCGAAAGCGGGAGACAACATAGGTTTTAACTTGAGAGGTATTGGAAAAGGAGACATCAAAAAAGGCGATGTCATATGTCCTTCAGATAATCCTGCAACAGTTGCAGAGGAGTTTACAGCGCAGATAATTGTGTTAAATCACCCAACTGTAATTGCACCGGGATATACACCAGTTTTCCATATACACACAGCACAGGTAACTTGTACAGTAAGTGAAATACTAAAGAAAATGGATCCAAAAACAGGACAGGTTATTCAGGACAACCCAGAATATATTAAGACAGGAGACGCAGCAATCATAAAAGTCAAGCCAACAAAACCAGTAGTAATTGAGACTCAGAAAGACATCCCACAATTATCAAGATTTGCAATAAGGGATATGGGTCAGACAGTTGCAGCAGGCGTTTGTATAGATTTGGTTGCTAAAAAATAATTCTTTTTTATTTTGACTTAGATTTTATTAAAATTATGGGGATTTAATAGACGGTAGCTTATGATTTTTATTCAATAGAAATTACTATTTTTTGTTTTCCTTATTCCAGTTCTTTGCTCATTAAGTTGATTTTTCTTATTTCTTTTGTGTTTTTGACATGGAGACCCCCATCAGGAATTAGAGGATATTCTCCAACCTGTGTCTATCTGAATCCTTCCCGATTTTCGTCCCAATAGCTTTTGATTTCAAGATTTGTTTGAATGTCTTTGTTTGCTTGTTCTAAACAGTTATCAATTATTTTATCGGAGATTTTTTCTTTAAAGATTAAATGAGCTTGATTCCCTTTTACAGCGCCTGCAACTTATATTTTCTCTAAAATTAAATAAAATCTTAAATCTATTCCCTAATAGCTACAATTGGCAAAACTCCTTTTTTAAACTCTGCTTCAGCAATTTCTAAAGGTTTTCCTTTTGATTTTATGAGCGCAGGCGCTCCACAGGAAAGTTGTAAAGTCCTTGCCCCAATTATTCTTGTTTTCTCAAATATTGTAAGTCCCATTATATTATAAAATTTTAATTAAATTAACCTTTATTTAAGTATAGGTGCTTGCTTTTCAGGTAATTTTATTCAATATATTCAGAGTAACTTTTTCCCGGTTTCTGGAACTGTTGCATTAATTGTTTTGTCTTATCTTCAATAGTTTTCATGAAAATTTCAAGTTGTTTTACGCTTTTATCAATATCTTTTAAATCAATATTCACTTCAAGAAGGTTCATAAGAACTTTTAGAACATTTTCTGCTGCTTTTGGGTCTGTAATTATAGGATAACCCATGGTTTCTCCAAGAAGTGAAAATCCATCTATTCCTTTTTCTTTGCCAAAACTCAACAGTAGACCGGAAACCCCGAAAATAGACCCAATAGGATTTTCTTTTTCAAAATGAACCCCGGCTTTTTTTAATCTTGCTAAATTTTTTGGATTGGTCATAGCGCTAAGCACATTTGGTTTCTGTTTTTCAACACCTATGCCAAAACCTCCGGTTGTTATTATTTCTTTAATATTGAATTCAAGTCCGATTTCGATTAGTTTTTTGCATAAAAGATAATATCCTTTGTAATCAACGGGTTGTGAATCTCCAACAACAAATATTATGTCTTTTTTACCTTTATAATAATAAAGATCTATACTGATAGGCGAGATTTCATTTTTTGAGTCAACTAATACAAGCGGAAAGAAATACAAAGATTTAATTTCAGCAAATTTCTTTGCTTTTAGTTTGTCTATTAAATATGAAACCGCAATTCTTCCAACATTGCCAACACCAGGTAAACCCTCAACAAAAATCGGATTGTCCAGTTCTGGTTTTTCCAGATAGTTTATTTCTATATCCATATTAGATTCTATCTAATTCGCTAAGCAACCGGTTAATATCTTCTTTTATTGCATTCAGGTGCGCTGCTATTCTTTTTTTCTCTTCATCTATCCGGTTTACAGCATCAAATTTACTTGTTGCTTCAAGAACATCTTCTGCAGATACATATGCTTTTTCTGTTTTGCTTATTTCTTCCGCAACCTGATCTGCCAATTTTCCGAGCCATAAATTAAGGTTTATTGCCGCTTTTTTCTTTATATAGGTTCCTTCATTTAATTTATTTTTTATTAGTTCCTTTACTCTTGCATGGGGGAAAGGCAAATTTGCAATTTCAGATTCTTCCTTTTTAATTTCTTCTTCACTCATAATAATAATTATAAACTTATAATAGGCTTAAATTATTGAGTTATTTTTGAAAAAGAACCACTTTTGCGGTATTTTCCTGTTTTGTTACCTTCACTTTTATTTTGGAAGGTATTTTGTGAGCCCCTCTTTCCCAGATGCATTCATTTACTGAATTGTCTAGTTTTACTATTTCTGCTTTCATATGCCTTTCTATAAATTCATTTATTACTTTTATTGCGGCTTTTGCTCTCTTGTTGCCCGGCTTTTTCTTTGCTTTTCTTAGAGGAATTACATATATTCTTTCGTTTGCTTCTACCATTAATGTTATTATTTTAATTTTTTTAAGTTAACTTATGGAATTACTAATCCCGAAGGAAGATTATATTAAGTACAGGATGAATAAGGGAGAATTAAAAAAAGATAAGAAATTGGACAGATTTATAGCTTGGGATACTTCAGCTGGTAGAAATATGTTTAGTATTACCAAAATCGATGAAAGAATTAGAGTTGCTGCTAAATTCTTGTTAGATAAAGAGATTTTATTAATTTGCACTGAATTAGATGAGAAATACTGCAAAAAGTTCGGTGAGTTGACCGGAGCGAAGGTTATTTCAAATTATGCAGCAAGTGTGCTTTCAAATACAGGAAATAAAGACTTTTTTGAGCCTGATTTGTTATTTGTGACAAATGTTGATGAAAATTGGAATGCTGTTCAGGAGGCTGGTCTAAACAGGATACCTGTTGTTGGTTATTGCAATACAAATTCAGATGTTGATGGTATTGATTTAATAGTTCCTATGAATATAACAAATCAACTTGCAATAGGTGTTTCTTTGTGGTTAATTTTGAATGAAATGAGGAAACTGAAAAAAGAAAAACCAGTGCTTTTAGAAGAATTTATAGGCACTAAGAAATAGAATATGGATTTAGAGGAAAGAATTGATTTAATTCTGAAATCTCCAACTGAAGAGGTAATAACTAAAGAGGAATTGAAAGAATTGCTTGAAACAAATAATCACCCTGTTGCTTATGATGGGTTTGAGCCTTCCGGGATTGCCCATGTTGGCACAGGATTAATGAGGGCAATTAAATTAAGAGATATGGTTAATGCTGGTTGCAAATTTAAATTAGTTATAGCTGATTGGTTTGGTTGGATAAACAATAAAATGGGTGGCGACCTTGAAAAAATCCAGCAGGCGGGAAAGTACCTTATAGAAGTTTGGAGTTCTCTTGGCGTGGATATGAATAAAGTTGAAATTGTATGGTCAAGCGATATGGTAAATAATAAAGAATACTGGAGAAAGGTTATTGAAGTATCCAAACTCACAACCACAAAAAGGATAATGCGGTGTTGCACTATAATGGGACGGAAAGAAGGCGATATGGTTTACACATCTCAGTTATTTTATCCTGTGATGCAAGCGGCAGACCCTTTTGAACTTGGTGTTGATATATGTCAGCTGGGTATGGACCAGAGACACGCAACTATTTTGTCAAGAGAAGTTGCTGGAAAATTAGGATTTAAAAAACCTGTTTGCGTTCACCACCATCTTTTATCAGGTCTTCTTGGACCGCAGAGGATGGGTAGTGATCAAGCAGGTCTCCAGCCGGAAGATCTTAAAATGAGCAAGAGCAAACCTGAGACTTGCATCTTTGTTCATGACTCTCCGGATGAAATAAAAAGAAAACTCAATAAAGCATTCTGCCCTGAAAAAGAAACCAATGGAAATCCTATTCTTGAACTTTGTAAATACATAATTTTCAGAGAGAGAGAAATGTTTAAAATTGAAAGACCTGATAAATTTGGGGGCAATCTTGAATTTGAAAATTATGAATCATTGGAAAATGAATTTAAAGAGGGAAAAATCCACCCCCTTGATTTGAAGAACGGGGTTTCAGAAGAATTAATAAAATTACTTGAACCAGTTAGGAATCATTTTGAGAAAAACAAAAAAGCAAGGGATTTGTTGGAGCTTGTTAAGCAGGCTCGGGTTACTCGATAAGGTTAGTTGTCCTATTTTTTAAGACAACTGAAAATATATACTAAAAATAACATAAAATCTGAATAATTAGGGATTTTGGTGATAATTATAAAATTGTTAAATATTCAGGATTAGAGAATATAAACAAATTTGTAAACCAAAATATAAATATTCTGAAACTGCAGAGGTTTGGGGAGAATAGAATGAATAAAGAGAATACATTAATTGTGAAGGTAGATTGCCATGA
>CAZLSF010000027.1:0-2083 GCA_964562245.1 uncultured archaeon
TTTTAATTTATAATCTTGTATTTCTAATTGATTTATTTTAATTTATAATCTTGTATTTCTAATTGATTTATTTTTAATATTGATATTTCAATATCTTTATTGATGGTTCCGTAAGATAAAATCTTTATATAGTCTATTTACAATCATATTTATGGTATACAAATTTAATGACATAACAAAAATATCAATAATAATAACAGCGCTGGTAATAATGGCAATGACAAATCCAGTAATGGCTTTGGATGGCAATGATACAGAAACAGCAAATATTTCAGTAACAATCTCAACAGTAACAATGGTAAACATAGACCCTTATATTCTTACATGGGAAGGTCTAAACCCAGGGGATATCGGTAACGCAACTAAAGAAACTACAAATTACTTCGCAATCCAAATAGAAAATATTGGTTCAAACAACATAACGCATATTTGGTTCAACTCAAGTTATCCTTCCAGCCGACCATTTGGAACAGCAAACACAACTGCTTATGATGCAGGTAATTTTGTTGTACTTGCCAAAGAAAATCTAAGTGAAATTCCTGGAGGGGCAACTGCCAGTTATTGTGCAGACCTGAGCAACGCAACTAATGATGGAAGATATGGACGTTATAAATATCCAAACAGAGTTGAATACCCTGAAGTAAGAAGTTTGGTGTATCTTAAAGATGACGCAGGAAACATGCCACCATCAAACAGAGACTATGGAAGATTCAGGTTTGCTAACGAAGAATATTTCTGGATGGTAAGTAATGACACAAACTGTAGTGGCAAAGTATTCCATATAGGTAATGAATCACACACAGCAACACAATCAGGTACTGTAGATTTCAGCGGCACCGATGATGTTGAGATAACTTTATCAACTCCCTTTGAAGGATGGTGTTATGGAAATATAACAGGGCACAGCCACCTAAATGGTTATGGTGTGCTCGTGCAAAACGGAACATCTGGCTCAAACAGAAAAGTGCAACTAGTATGGTGGAACAAAGATGCTTTAACTTCTGGACAAGTGGGTCACTATTTCTATGAAGGATCTAATTTAGTTCCAGGACAATCAACAGCAGCATGTATAAAAGTATACATCCCTTATGGAGTCAATGAAGGTGCTGTTAAAACCGGGGTATTAACTGTAGTTGTAAACAGCGTATAATTTAATTTTTTATTTTTACAATTGTTTTTTTTAAATTAATTATTTATCTTTATTTTAGCTTATTGATATTTCAATAAAACCCTTAGGTCTTTTCTACTAATAATCCTATTAATTTATGAATGAAAAGATAAGATTATATAGGAAAAAAATATCTGAAATTAAAAAAGAGGTTCATAAAGGAGTTATTGGTCAAGAAGATACAATAGATGGAATTATTAAATGCTTAATCTGCAACTCGCATGTTTTGCTTGAAGGCGTTCCAGGTGTCGCAAAAACTTTTTTAATTAAATGTTTATCTGAAACAATAAAAGACTGCAAGTTCTCAAGAATTCAGTTTACTCCTGATCTTCTGCCAAGCGATATTACCGGAGTTCAAATCTATGAAGAATCCAAAGGATTTTATGCAAGAAAAGGTCCAATATTTGTAAATTTTACTCTGGCAGATGAAATCAACAGGGCGCCTCCAAAAGTTCAAGCTGCTATGCTTCAATGTATGCAGGAAAGGCAGGTTACTATAGGAAGACAAACCTTTGACCTGCCAAAACCATTTTTTGTTCTTGCAACCCAGAATCCTTTAGAACAACAAGGTGTATATCCACTTGGCATTGCTTCTGTGGATAGATTCCTATTCAAAATAAAAGTTGGATACCCTGACAAAGAAGCGGAATTAAAAATTATAGACTCAAACTTTGAAACAAAAGGTATTGCTCAGTACGGAATTAAAAAAATTATCTCGCTTGAAGATATCTCTGAGATGCAAAGAGAGGTAAAAAAAATATTTATCTCAGAAGAAATAAAAGACTATATTACTCTTCTTGTAGACGCAACAAGGAACCCGGAAAAATATTCTATTAAAACTGGAAAATATATAAGATGGGGTAGCAGCCCGAGAGCATCCATATTCCTAAGCCTTGCGGCAAAATCAAATGCTTT
>CAZLSF010000027.1:2183-10354 GCA_964562245.1 uncultured archaeon
CTTGCGGCAAAATCAAATGCTTTAGTTAATGGAAGAGATTATGTTATTCCGGAAGATGTGCAATCTGTTGCAAAAAATGTATTAAGACACAGAATTATATTAAGTTATGAAGGAAAAGCAAAAAATATTGAGACTGATGAAATTATTGATGAGATTTTAGATAAAATTGAGATTATATAATATGAATTGGTTTAGCAAATCCCCAGAATCTGACAAAAATAAAGTGGTTACTAAAATTGATGAATTAGTAGCTGAAGTTGACAAAAACGTGATGGGTTTTACAGAGATATTCAATTTTATCCTTAAATATAAAATTCTATTTAGAAGCAGTGGTTTGGAATTTGCGGGATTAAGAGAATATTCTCCAGGAGAAGATGACGCTTCAAGAATAGATTGGAAAGCCAGTTTAAAAAGTCAAAAAATATATGTAAAACAGTATGAAGAAGAAAAAAATCTGGATATTTTTATTCTGTTTGACTCTTCTTCAAGCATGTTATTTGGCACTCAGGAAAAATTAAAAAGTGAATACGCATCCATAGTTGCAGCAACTCTCTCGTTTGCCAGCGTGGAAGTTGGAGATAATATTGGGTTTGCAATGTTTAATGACAAAATAATAAATTTTCTAGAACCTCTACAAGATATTTCACAATATTATCAGATATTAAATCTATTGGTTGACAAAAAAAATTATGGGGGTGCGTGCAACATGGGAAAAGCCTTGTCCATGGTATTGAATAATGTGTCAGAAAAAACCATAGTATTCATAATTTCTGATTTCATAGGGATTGATGATATAGAAAATAAAATAAAAATGTGCGCCGGAAAATTTGATAAAATTTTTGGAATTATGATTCGTGATCCTAGAGATGAATCATTGCCTCCTGATTTAGGTTACATCTCTTTCCTGGATCCATTCTCAAACAAAACAATGACTGTGAACACAGACAAAATTAGGGATAAATTTGAACAAGAAGCAAAACAACAAGTATTAAACCTGGAAAAAATATTTGTAGAATCAGGTGCCAGTTTTATCAAGATTCTCACAAATAAACCCTTTGCAGAACCAATAATAAATCGTCTGCAATTTATGGAATAATAATATATTATTATGGATATTTCATTTAGTTTAGAACATACTAATCTGTTAATAATATTGATTGGAATGGTAATTATCTTATATTTGCTTTCAAAAAAATTTTCAAAAAAAAGAGCCTTAAGATTTGGAAATTTTGAAACCTTACAAAAAGTGGCTGGCAAAAAACTCTTATCTTACTCCATAATTCCCATTATGATTAGAATACTTGCTCTTATCTTAATAATTCTAAGTTTATCAAACCCTATTATAACAATCATAACTCCTTCATCCGACATAGATTATGTCCTTGCAATTGATACTTCTTCAAGTATGCTGACTCCGGATATCACTCCAAACAGGCTGGAAGCAACCCGAATTACCGCTCTTGATTTTGTAAAAGAAAACTATGCAAGCAATATAGGGATAATTACTTTTTCCGGTGAGGCGCATATAAAAACCAAACTGACTAAAGACACTGCAAAATTAACAGAAGTTATCAAAGAACTTGATATTGATAATACAGGTGGGACTGCAATCGGTGAAGCACTTATTGCTTCTTCTAGTCTGCTATCTGAAACAAAAAATAATAAAACTATTATCTTAATCACAGACGGGAGAAATAACAAAGGTATTAATATCAATAAAACCTATTCGTCCCTTAAAGAAAAAAAAATCAAAATAATTACAATTGGACTTGGAAATAAAATTAATGAAAGTATACAAATACCTAAAGAACTTGAAGGTCTAAATGCAACAGTTGCAAATTTTCCATCAATTAACGAAAATACCCTTATGGAACTTGCCAACATAACAGAAGGGAAATATTATAAAATAACTAGTTTGACTGAATTCAAAAATGCGATGAAAGGGAGCACCCATCAAAAAAATCTAATTATTAATATACAATTTTATTTATTAGTGCTTACTTGCATCACTTTATTATTTGAATGGAGTCTTGAACTGACAAAATATCGGGTAATTCCTTAACGTATATTTAAGGTGTTAATAATTATGGTAAACACTTCCAAGCAACATACTAAAAAGAAGAAAGTATTAAAACCAAAAATAAAAAAAACTAAAAATAAGGAAATAAAAAAAACCAAAAATTCTAAGGATATTGCAAGCTTAATAAAAACATTAATAAAAATTGAAACAACGCAGGAAAGATATCTGAAAGAACTGTTGGATATTGTTAAAAACGGCGGAACCTTTGCTAAAACTCCCTTACTGGAAACCGAAACAAAAATTGCAAAGATAGATGACTTAAAAGAAGTTATGGATTCAAAATTAAAAAAGAGTAATATAACAAATATGGAAAGAGAAATATCCCTGGATATACCTTCACTTAGAATTAAAGACAAATTTAAACTGGATGATAAAATAGAAGATAAAATCAAAAAATTTGAAAGTAAAAAAAGAACTAGTTTTTTTGGTCTGAAAAGAAATAAAGATGACTCAGAACTCTTAAAGAAAATGGTTACTGAAAACATGAAAAAACTTTTGCAATTAAACGATGACAAAAAACAAATAATAGGACTTAGCTACATTTTAAGGCAGTTCATTGAAATAAAATTCAAAATTCCCCAAACATTGACCTATCAGGAAATAATTGCTGAAATAAAATCCAGAGTTATAAAAGACGATTTGAAAATTAGATTAATTGAATTTTTCAGCAAATTATTGGAAGAGATCTACAAAGGAGATGAACTAACAATTTCTGTAGATGAATCCTTTGATTTAGCAAATCAAACAATTCAGGAATTTAACAAACATGATGTTATAAAAAAAGAACAACCTGAAAAAACTGGAGACTCTAATATCAGTAAATAAAGACAGTAGGACTGCAATAACGCCTAAGAACAATAATAAACTTAAGAAATTAATCTATGTAACTACTCCATATCTATTAACTGAATAAATATCTGATATGGAGATATTTAACTCAGCTTTGATACTCTACTTATAAAAAAGCAATAAACCTGTAAAAGGTGGGCGAAATTTGAAAAAAGGTGGTTACGGAAAATAGATATGAATTTTTCAAAATCAGGGCTAAAAGCATAAGAAAGCAGTAAAAACTCCAATTCTAATTTTTAGGTATGTCGAACTTGAGATTTTAGCTAATTAAAATAAATTTTGTTGAATTTATCGCAAATTATTGCCTGTGAAGAGTAAATTTGGAACTTTGAACTGTACTTTAACAATATAAATTGCAAATATGTAACAACTAAAGATATTTTACATAATATTGATGATTAAGTAGTTACTTATTTATAATATAAATATATTATGAAAGTAAAACTTAGCATTTCATTGGGTATATTATTGTTGAGTTGTTTAATAATAGCTCCATATATTCATGAAATGGTGCACATTTTCACATTTAAGTCCCTTTCAGGCAATTATTTCGCGGATATTGGCGTGTCCTCTAGTGTTTACGGGTCTTTTAGAGTCTTAGCTCCTATGAATTTATTTGAATACATCCTACTTCTTTCAGGAGGCGTTGTTTCAAGTCTATTATTGGGTCTATTATTTATATATCTTGGAAGAAAGAAAACTAGTTATCTTTCTACAAATTTTGGTATAGGTTTTCTCTTAAATCCTTCTCTCTCAATGCTTACAAAAAACGACATCTCTACATTATTCTCATTTATAAACCTAAACTATCTATCTATTTTAATAGGTATATTTATCTTAGGTATTTGTCTATTTGAATTTAATTATTCCACAAAAATTATGATGGCAAATAACCAAAATACTGGAGCAGTATAATTACAAAAGATATAATTAACAATAAGAACACAAAATAAATCAAAAAATTAGTTGTCCTTGATTCTTCTTCACCTCTTGCTTCCCTCTCTTTCTTATGATGTATTAATATCAATTCTATTAATATCAGAATAAATATAATCAAAGGTAATAAAGGAATTTGAGGGGATAATATTTTTGGAAAAGTAAATATGGTCAAAGGAGAAAAAGCATAAGCATTTTCTTTACTCCACAAAATAACAGTAGCATTGCAAGTTGCAGGCAGATTCTTTGTTTTTACAGTTACTATCATTGTATCTGTGGCTGATTTGTTTAAACTAAGGATTTCTGTGTAATTATAAGATTCAATACATTGCTCTGCATTTTCCAATCTTAATTTTATATTATGTAAAGAAATTTTTCCTGTATTCTTTATAAGTATAGGAAAACTATTAACAGTATCAATATTAAAACCAATTTCCCTTGGTATCTCTATTATCTCTAATCTTGTCCTGTTAATTCCTTCAATCACATTCAACCAGAAATAATCTATATCCAGCGTCAGATTTTCAACAACTGCTTTTACTGGGATCACGTACTGTCCAAATGCTGTATAAGGAGGCAATACAAATATAGTCCTATTTACTGTCTGATTTATATCTAAAAAAGAAACTAATGCATCCTGTTTTTGCCATCCATCCGGAACAATAGGTATTAATGTAATATTTGTTATATTAACATTTCCTATATTAGTTACACTAAACACCGAAGGAACCCAGTTTCCCTGAGCGCCTTCTATAGAATCATTCAAAGGTTTTATATCCAAAGATAATTCAATTGTCTCCGGTTCAGGCTGTGGTTGAGGTGTTGGTTCTGGTTTTGGTTTTGGTTGTGGTTCGGGCTGTGGTTGTGGTTCTGGTTTTGGTTCTGGTGTGGGTAAATTTCCTGTAATATTAATTATCTCAAAAGGCTCAAATCTATCAACAGAACCACTGCACTCTACTGTCTTCGTGCAGTTCGCCGTTATATTATCTTCCAATAAGGTGCAATTATAAGTTACCTTTATACTACTGCATCTTTGGGTTCTAATACCAAGCTCAACTGAAGATCCATTAAGGTCTATTGATTCTACAAAAAAATTATAATTATTTATCTTATTGTCATTAAAAGCGCAATCATCAGAAGTAAGATTTAAAGAAGTAGAGTTTAAATCATCTGAAATACAGGCATAACAATAATCACTACAGGCATCCAGAGTATAAGAAAACACCCTGTAATTAGTTCCATTTATCTCTCCGATACCTTCATATCCAACAGTGCCATTTTTAATACCAGACACATTGATGCCTGAAACTGTGTCTGTACTTACCTTATTAATTGATTCTGTTGTATAAGCATTGCATGTTGCCTTTTCATTTACACATATCCAGTATTCTCCTACTTTAGTACAATTCATAGTATTGTTAAGTGTATCAAAAGCAATTGTTGTTTGTTCTCCAGTCATATAACTTGAATAATACACAATAGCTATTGCTGTATAATTTCCAATAGGGGTATCAAATGTATCCCATATAGACCAATAGAAACCCACCTCTCCAGTCTCAATATCTCTCTCAGGATACCCTGCCCCAGAAGCGCTCCAAATCAGGTCCTCGCTAACATTTTCTATCTTTATTTCAAAAGATTTTCCGGTTAAAACAATATTTCCTGTGTTTTCAAAATAAATTAAAATAGGCAAAGTCTGGTTCTGAAAATATTTTTTTTGAATATCAAAAGGGATAAATCTTACTATAGAAGCCATACAACTCGCAGCAATTTGCACAGAAACATTAATATCATTGGTCCATTTAAGCAGATTCATTACAAAGAAAAAAGAAGTATTTGAAACAGAAAAATTTCCATTATCCAGATAATGAACAGAATAATTATAAGTGCCTAAATAAGAATTATTCACAGGAATAAGATAATTATAATAATAGGTTTCATTACTTATATTAGTCATCAGATAAGTTTGATTTTCCCCGAAGGGTGTTGTAAGACTCACAGAAACATTTGTTATATTTTCCCCAGTAATATTTGCATATATCTCCATATAGCCCCCAAGTTCTGTATACTGAGGTTCATTCCAGATTGTAACATTAGCTCCAAGAACAGGCGCAAATATGAAAAATAAATATAACAATGAAAAATAAACATATTTCATAATCTGACTTAATTATTTTTTTATTAAATAAATAATCAAAGATATTATTGCAATAATCAAAACAATTACCCACCAATTAATGTTTCCATTGTCTTTATCAAGAAATAAATATCCTGTCGGAATATTGCCTTGCGCATCATCAGAGTCTCTTGAATCAATTAAATCTTTACCAATATTGTCTCTGATTGGATTGGAAACTTTTTGATATTCCCCTGTTGGAGATGCTTTATAATTGGTTGGATTTACCCCGGGCAATTGATAAGCAGGATAATTGGATAAATTGTAAGATTCCTCATTTAAATCCACATATTCCTCAGTTCTTGTAACAGATCCGGGAACATAAATACGCAGATTGTACTGCAAAGCCTGAACAACATTTTGAACCACAGCATTCCCGCCATTTTTATTTAAATTTCTCGCAGCTGAGACAATTATTGGAACCTTATAATAATTAGCAGTTATCTGATCCGGCACTATAACATAGACCTGAACCTTATAGAGTTTTGCATACTTATCACCTCCAATAATTACCCAACTTGAATCTCCGGTTGGAGTCTCAGTAAGACCGCCCTGCAAATCAAAAGTTTTGGGGGTAACCTGTACATTCAAATCTTCCACTTTCTCTGCATTTACTGAAACCTTCAATGAAACATCTTCCAATGAAAAAATAGAAATCTCAAATTTACCAGTATTTCCTTTACTTATTGTCATTGAATTTTTGTCAATTGTTCCACCCAAAGTTGCGGCCAATACAGGACTTAAAAGAATTAAATACACCACCATTGCCGAAAAATATACTACTCTCATAATCTATTCTGTAGCATTTGCCATAATATAAATATAACCGTAATAATAGCCTGTAGTTACGCCTTGCGGGGTATTTATCCAATAATAAGTGGACTGATTTGTGCCTGCAGGGGCAGGAGAAAGTAAATTCTCGTAGAATTCAGTTATGTCTGTACTTACACCCGAATTATTAACAAATGCATAACTCATATTCTCAACATATATTGAATAATTGGAAGGTCCGGTTAAATTTGACCCTTTTATATAAATTCCTTCTGCATCATTGGAATTTTCATTTATTGTAACATGAACAGGACCTCCAGCCAGTTCAACCTTATTTACATCCGGCCAGGTGGGTTCTACAGTTGCGCTGAGCTGATAATTAGAAAGACTCATTATCAAAACAATTGAAATATCTATCTTAGTGTTGTTTGTATTGTTATCTGATGACTGTGTTCCGGTGAACAAAACATCCAGATTCCAGAGAGTATGCAAATCGCCTGTTGAATTTATTGTCCAGTTCAAAACACACGATTCATTTTCATCCAGAGTCCCGCAACTCACAGGATTCTGCGCACTTTCATTTGAAGAATTTACAATATAAAAAGGAGTGGCATATCCAACACTAACTGAGGTATCAGGCTCAGTCCCTGAATTATTATATCTGACAGTTCCCTGAACTATTCCGCAATCTCCACCACGGCAAGTTACATTCGCCTTCAGGACAAAAGTCTTGTTTATGCCAACCTTATAACCTTCGTTGGATTCAGCATCGCCTTTTCCCGGAATTGATGGAGGTAACATAAAATATACATCCAGTATTCCCGTAGGGACTATTAACTCTATTGTTGTATTTGCCTTATTGTCCTCAGTTGCATTATAATATAAAGTTGAATTGTGGGTTATATTACACATGGTAGTATAATTATCTAAAGGCAGAGAATTAGTATCCCAGCTGTAAATCGCATGTCCCGTGCTATTTGAATATGTGGTATTTAAATAATTATAATTTGATTCCGTGGAATTTTTATAATAAAAGTTTACAGGATAATTTTGAATTCCAGATGATTGATTTACATCCATAACTCTGCAAATCAATTCTATTGTAGAACCCCGGGAAGCATTTCCTCCATCAGGCGAAATCCAGGTTATATTTGACCAGCCCCATACTGTCCAGTTTAATGTAGTTGCTGAATTACCTTGAAGCCCTGCTGTATCATTTGCATAGAAAGTCGCATTCCAAATCCCAATTTCATAAGAATAATCTACAGATGTTAAATTAAAAGTATTTTCTGTTAGATTAGTCATAGTAACATTTATATAGTCTCCTGATTGTGGTCTGCCTAATTGCACCCAAACCTT
>CAZLSF010000028.1:0-10163 GCA_964562245.1 uncultured archaeon
CCTCATTTTTTCTCCGGTCTTTCAAGAGAATAATTTTAATTTTTTCAGGTCTTTCATTTCTTGAGAATTTTACATACCCAAGCCCAGGTCCAACTAAGTTTTTTATTTTTCTTGGTTCAAGATTTAATTGCCTCCCGACGAATTTTGCGTCTTTATCAAGGCTACACTGGAAACTCAGAATCCCTCCAACATTTGCAAGAATTGTTTCATTAAAATCTGATGGTCTCTGTGACGCAAGGATAACCCCAATCCCATATTTTCTTGATTCTCTAAGAAGTCTGTTAAGAGGAGAATTATCATACATAAGTCTGTGAGCCTCATCAATGATGCAAAATAATCTTAATTTCTTGATTTTTTCAAGAGAATATAAATAATAGGAAAGTTTGCTTAAAAAGAATTCAGCGATTGTTGATTTTACGGTTTCTGTCGGGAAATCCATAAGTTCAACCACAGTAGTTTCTTTAAGAATGTCTTTGAAAGATATGTTTGTGCTAGATTTAAAAACATCAAGTTCAAATAATGGTTCTATCCTGCTAATCAAAGATCCAATTGAGGTCTTGTTTTTTGAATCCTCTTGTCTATAGATATTTGCTTCAACATCGGAGAAATTCGGGTAATCTGAAAAAGGACCTTTTTTTTTAAGGTCAATTCCGTAATCAAGATAACTTTGTCTTATTGCATGCCTTAAAATAGCTTCTTGTATTTCCCCGAGCTGGAATATTTTTTTAATAATATCTGAGATTTCATACACAACATTTTCAGGTCTTGATTCCCCGCTAATTTCAAGGGGGTTTATACTGACTTCTCTAAGATTTAACACATTCTTGGCTAGACCCCCAAATTCATTATGGAAATCTATTATCAGGCTCGGCACTTTATTGAGGTTAATCTCATGAATAATTGATTTTAGCGTTTCTGTTTTACCTGAACCTGATGTTCCGAGAACAATCATATGCGAGTTTTTCTCTTTATCAGTGCTCCAGTAAAATGGTTTATCTATTACATTTTTTCCAAGAAGGATTTTCATAATATTAAAAAATATTATCTTTTATCTTGAAATTTTTTGTTTATATACAATTCAATTTGTAAATATTTTAATCCCTCTACAATTTATAGGTAAATACTAAATTGTTGAGGATTTGCACGGGAGTAAACCAAAAATTCATTACAGAGATTTTGATGCCATAATCGCTCCCGGGGATTTTTGTTCAGATGCTCCAAGAAAATATATGTTCAGGCATAGAAGTAGCAATTAGAGAATCCAAACTCTAAAATTAATAGGTGTGATCTGGTTGGAAAAAGAGAAGCCAGGAGAATAATTAAAAAATCTCTTATTGATGGAAGAGAATTTCTTGAGCAATTAAATTTTTTTGAGGTCCTTGTTTATATTGTTCCGGGAAACTGGGATTGGACAAAAGACAAAAGTTCTGATTGGGATTTTCTGAAGCAGGAGGAACATCATGATTATATCTTTAAATTATTTTGAAGAAATATGTGTATTTAATTATTATTAAACCAATAATTAGGAGAAATTCTTTGATAATTTTTGATATTTCAGTTAATTAGGAGGTATTTGTATTTTGGCAGATTATTTTTACACTTATTTTGTCCTGATATTAAAATTTATTTTATACGTTTATGGAAGACGAGAAAGGTTATATTATAGTTACACCGGGTACCTTATTAGCCACTTCACCAAAAACCGGGAATGGCGTTTATATTTCAGACAATAAGACTTATTCCAAGTATCTTGGAATTTTAAAAAAGTCAGAGTCCGGTATAAGTGTGTTACCATTTAAATATAGTTATAGACCAATGGTAGGGGACAGGATAATAGGTAGGATAAAGGAGTTTAATTATCCTTTTTTTATTGTTAATATGACTTCGCCGGCCCCTTCTTTTTTATATCTTAGCGATATATCCTCAAGATTTATGGAGCAGGATGAATTAATGCAGCAATATAAGCCTGGAACATGGATTTACGCAGAAATATCGGAAATATCAGACAGGATAAAATTATCGATGAAAATGAATGAAGCCAAAAAACTTGAAGGAGGAAGAATGGCGAGCGTGTCCCCTTCAAAAGTTCCAAGAATAATCGGGAAAAATGCAAGTATGATTAAAATGATTCAGGAAAAAACAAAAACTCATATTTTAGTTGGGCAAAATGGAATTGTGTGGATAAAAGGAGACAATGCTGGAATTGTGGTGAGGGCTATTGAGAAAATAAGCAGGGAAGCTCATATATCAGGTTTAACTGACAGGATTAGTAAATTTATAGATAGTGAATTAGAAAATGGAAAATAAATTAATAAAAGACGGGAAAAGATTAGATGGAAGAAAACTTGATGAGTTGAGAGAATTGAAAGCAGAATTAAATGTAAGCAAAAGCACAGCTGGTTCCGCAATGTTCAGTATTGGAGATACTATTGCGGTTGCAACAGTTTATGGTCCAATGGAAGTATATCCGAGATTTCTTGAAAATTCTGAGAAAGCGGTGATTGAAGTAAATTATACAATGTTGCCTTTTTCAACTGATGACCGAAATAGACCGGGGTTCTCAAGAAGAAGTGTTGAGATTTCTGCTGTAATTAAAAGAGCTCTTGAGAGAGTAATTATACTCGAAGATTTGCCAAAAACAAAAATAATTGTAAATATAGATATTCTTGGAGCTGATGCAAGCACAAGATGCGCGGCAATAAATGCAGCATCAATGGCTTTAGTTCTTGCGGGAATTCCAATGAGAGATCTGGTATCAAGTTGTTCTGCGGGAAAAGTGGAAGATATGCTTGTATTGGATGTTGCAGGGAAGGAAGATACAGAAGGTGATATTGATTTGCCAATTGCTTACTTCCCGCTCAAAGATGAAATACTTTTGTTGCAGATGGATGGAATTATGACAAAAGAGGAACTTGATAAACTGCTTGATATGGTTAAAAGAGGATGTAAACAAATCTATGATTTCCAGAAAGAAACTCTTTTAAATATTGAGAAAGATTTAGAAAATGATGAATAGAGAAAATGTTGTAAAATTTTTGAGATCTTTTGAGATTCAATTGGAATAAGGTTTTAATTTTTATAATTTGTTTTTAATTATATTCCATTTAATTAATAGATTCAGGATTTGTTGCTTATGGATCTTCAGAATCAACACAAATATCTCCTTTTGAAGACTTAATTTCTAATATCTTTTCATGTTTGATAATCCACATCCACAATAAATTTAAACTATTAAATAAAAAATTTAAATAATAATTATGTTCCCGAATATAAATCCAAAACAGATGGAAAAAATGGCCAGACAAATGGGTATGCAGATGGATAATGTTGAATCTGTAGAGGTAATTATTAAAACCCCTGAAAAAGATATTGTTATAAAAAATCCCCAGGTAACAAGAATAAAAATGCGGGGACAGGAAACGTTCCAGATTGCTGGCGAAGTTGTTGAACAAGAAAAAGTTAATGCTGAAGATATTGATTTAATAGTTCAAAAAACCGGAGTTTCAAAAGAAGAAGCGGAAAAGTTACTGGAAGAGACAGGAGATGTTGTTCTTGCTATTAAAAAAGCCCAAGAATGATATTATTAATTTTCGGACCGCCTGGTTCGGGGAAAGGAACTCAGATAACTGAAATTGCCGAGAGATTCAAATTAGATCCAATACCTTCACCAGGAGATTTATTCAGAAAAATCGGTGATGAGGAAATAAAAAAATATCTTGCATCCGGCAGGCTGGTTCCTGATGAACTTGTTGCAAAACTTATATTCAAGGAAATAGATGATAAGGATAATTTTATTCTTGATGGTTACCCAAGAAATATCCATCAGGCAGAGACTTTGGAAAACTTTTTGAAAGAGAAAAACAAGAGACTTGATTATGTGATTTACTTAAAAGTAAGTGAAGAAGCAATTGTAAAGAGAATTTCAAACCGGAGAGTGTGCGTAAAGTGTGGGAGAAATTATAATTTAATTACAAATCCTCCAATAGATAATAAATGCGGATGTGGTGGTGAATTAATCACAAGGGAAGATGACAAGGAGGATGTTATCAGAGCAAGATTAAAAGTATTCAACGAACAGACACAACCATTGCTTGAATATTACAAAGACAGATTAATCACTGTGAATGGAGAACAGACAATACAAAAAGTATTTGAGGATATTTGCAAAGAACTGGAAAAATAAAATTTTTAATTAACACTTCAATTATTTTTTTCCTTCAGCCTCTTTAATCTCTTTTTTCACAAGGTATCTTAATTTCTGAACTCTTAATAATTTTCCGCATTCCTCGCAGTTTACTGAGAAAGGTTTCTTCCATTTCTTTGTTGTATATCCGTGATGTTTGCAGTAAGGGCAGATATATTCAACCTGAGCTTCCCCATTAATTGCAAGCACCCTTATTTTACCATTTTTCTCAAGTGTTCTCTGAGTATGAT
The DNA here is from genome assembly GCA_964562245.1 of uncultured archaeon. Taxonomy (GTDB): domain Archaea; phylum Aenigmatarchaeota; class Aenigmatarchaeia; order QMZS01; family QMZS01; genus QMZS01. Next base: position 4,435 of record CAZLSF010000028.1, read on the forward strand.
ATTCAGCATCCCCGGGTTGAATATTATTTTTCTCAATAAATTCCTGAATTTTTGTTAGTTTCATAATCTTAATATAAAAGTAAAAATAAGGTAGGTTTGATATATGAATTTTATGGATAAATAATTAATGGAAAAATATAAAGGTTTTTCTTTGGAGGATTATTCTTTTTCCAGTGGTTTAAAAGATGATACATTTAATCCTAATAATTTGAGTCTGAAAAAACAGAAGGTTTATGGAGAGATTCTTGGTGTTGTCTATGATATAATGTACAATACCCCAGACAGGAAAGTTATTGTAGGGAGACTATGGGATAAAAGGCAGATAGATTTTTTCAGAGACAGGCTTGATGAGGATGTTGATTATACCTGCAATGAATTAAAAGATGGCAGATATGGAATATCTATTAAAAATCCTTTTATAACTCATTTTTGCAGGAATGAATTGCCTGCAATAGGATCTACTATGGAAGATAGTATTCTGAAAGGCGTGTTGACTGATGCTTCTTTAAGAACTGTGACAAAAAACGGGAGAAAAATAATCCATGTAAATAAAAATCCAATAACAACCGGAGAATTAAAGCATTTTGCGGATTTGAAGAAATTAAATTATTCTCCTTTGGATTATCCTGTAATTATAGGATCTAAAGTTCATGATTGTTATTCTCTCTGGTTTTATGCTCCTAAAGAAGTTGAGGATTATCTGATAGATGATTTTGAATTAAATGATGAAGTGGAGAAACTTCCTGATTACAATACTGAAGAAGGAGCATGGATGGTTCTTTATGAACAGGCTCTTCTAAGGAGAAAGAAAAATTATGATTTTATGAAGCATACGGGGAAACTTAAAGTGAATAACACTAAAGAGAAACAAAATGAATTTGATAGGGTCAAAAGACAACTTAGAAATGCAGGTGATTTATTAGCAAAGGGAGAACTTGATGAAGATTCTTTGAAAGAATTAAAGGAATATTACGCAGAAATTTACGAAGAATTGTATGGCAAAAGTAAAAACCTAAAAACCGGAAATAATGGAAGTGATAAAAGAAGATGGCGGGAGTTTAGGAGTAATAAAATAGGATATTAGAGATAAACATTAGAAATCATTAAAGGTGGTTTGGTAATATACACCACCTCCTGAACCTTCAAGCCATATAGCGGCTTGCAATACTACAGGAGAAATTTTGTATTCTTTTGCCATGTCTGAAATTGTTTCTTCATATTTGAGATATTCTTTTTTCGTAATCCCGCCAACGGTTTTGTAATCCGGCATTTTAATTTCATAACCGCAGTCTTCCAGAAATCTTAACACCCAGATATCCACAGGAACAAGATAATCATACCCGCAACTTTCCAGAAGACCTGAACTGCATTTATAACCAAGTCCGGGAGCTTCTTTGACAAGTTCTTCCCTAAATTCAAATCCCCTTTGTCTGCCATTATAAGCGTCTTTTAGTATTCTTTCTGATAAATCAGATTCAATATAAAATTCAGAAAATCCAGATATAAATTTTTCTTTCCTGTTTGGGAACCTTGCTTTTTTTACTATATCGTGAACTTTCTGTTTGTTATCTAAAATGCTTTTGGGAGTATTGAACTTCGAAATAAGATTATTATATATCTCTGTTTGTTTTTTGTGATTTTCTGAACCAGAAAGAATCCAATATAATCCTTTAGTGAATAATGTTTCTCTTGTTAAAGGATCTATTAATTCCTGTTTGATTACGAACTCTGCGTTTTCAAAATCTTTTTTACTAAAGCGATGAGCCATAACTTAGTGATAATTAAAATATTAATTTAGCGGTTTAATGGACCAGACAAGATTTTCATAACCCTCTTGTTTTTTGGTTAATTGACCAACAAAAAGGTTTCTTTGAACTTGCGATCTCCACGTTATCAGCGTGGCGCTTTAACCAGGCTAAGCTACTGGTCCATAATTCTTATTTAATTTTTATTAAAATTACTTTACTGAGATTTAATACTGAATATTAGATAGGGTTTCAACGGACCTGGCAGGATTTGATTACAGTAAGTTTCTTGAGAATACTCCCAGAAAAACTCTACCTGCGACCTTCACCTAACCCCTTTTAACCAACTACCTTTCGGGGTGCAGAACCCCTTTCTTGTGGAGCAAGAAGGTGCCATCTGAAAGACGAATATTTCTAAGGAGTTGCATAGGAGGGTGTCGCTCTATCCGGGCTGAGCTACAGGTCCATATTATTATCTCTAAAAAATCATTAAATCTTATCTTTGACATGAAGTGCTCTTAACACATCTTCACTGATTTCTATCCCTTCATCTACGAGTTTGTAACCTAAATCCGTAATAATCGTAGAAAGAAGAACACAGGAATCCGGATAAAAATTGTCAGTATCCAGTTTAAATATTTCAGTTCCTTCAAAATCTCCATATTTTGTCACCAAAAAATGATTAGCATCAACCTTTTTAGCATCATTTAGATATTTTTCAATTTTGCCGGTTCCTGACTCAGAGACGCAAATAAGTATAGAATTTTCATCTATATTAGGTGTACAGCTTTCTCCAATAACATAATTCCTGTTTGCCCCCATCCTTAAAATTGAAGTTGGATCAATACCAAGTCTGTTCATTGTAAGCGGTCTTACATGTCCGAGTCTAATGTTATTCATTTTAACTATATCATTACTCACTGCCTGTCCGCATGAAAAAACGCTTGTAACAGGGTCAATCAAACATTCTAAAATTTTTTCATATTCATCAGTTTTCTGTAATTTACTTATTTCATGTTCAGTTGTTTTTATTTCTTTAATTGCCTTTTGGTAATAATTGAAAAATTCATCAGGCTCAATCTCTAAGGATATACCTCTTGAAAAAACACTCATTAATTCTGTTATTCCAAGTTCTAATTCATCTTCAAGAAGTCCTTCTTTTATATAATCTGAATTTCTATTGTTTTTTGATGTACGACCTTTAAGTTCAATTATGTTACCATTACATTCTTGTATAATATTCCCCATAGGGGAGTCTGGATATGAGGTTATTAGATTAAGAGTAATCTTATCATGATTCATTAGTTCCTTTAGATTTCTGTAAGGGTCGTCTGATTTTCCAGTTCCTGAAGCGCAGAGATAATTGCATTTTTTACAAATTCGCCCTAAATTACCAAAAACTTCAACAATATTCCTGCCGGGTGAATGACTGTCACCTGCACAATAAATCATATATTTATCTACCAAAGGAGATAAACTATGAGTTCCTATTTTTAAACCCTGGAATGATCTGCCGCCAACCTGACCATCCATATATATTGCACAGGTATGGTCAGGGTATAAGGATTTATACATATCTGTTATTTCTGTTGGGTTTATTTCTTTAAGATTTTTATAAATCTGACTTATGAAATTCATAATTACTATTTGAAAATACTTAATACAAAAACTGGTTTGGCTGTAATCTTGGATTAAATTCACCTGCAAGGTTTTTAAGCATCATTTCTTTTATTTCATCTTTATTTTGTGTGTGTCCAAGCACCCACATTAATTTAGTATATGCGGTTTCTGTAAGCATATCTTCTAAATAAATAATGCCTGAATCAGATAGTATCCTGAGATTGGAATAAACATAAGGGTTAACTTTTCCATAAATTGTTTGTGTTGTCATGCACACAACAATGCCCTCTTTTATTGCTCTTTTGATTTTTGGCAACAGGGATTTATCTCCAACATTAACATGACCAAGACCCGTGCCTTCTATAATGATTCCTTTATAACCTTTATCTATATAAATATCTAAAAGTTCAGGATTAAAACCGGGATAGAATTTTATTATTGCAACCTTCTCTTCAATCTTGTCATCAAGGTAACAGTCTTCTTTTACATTTTCCTTTTTTTTATATCTACCCAGAAATTTTATTTTTCCATCAATCCACACTTTCCCTATTGGAGAGCAATTGATCGGTCTGAAAGAATTTCTTTGACTCGAATGCATCTTCCTTACTTTTGTTCCGGGATTTATTAAACAATAATCATCGCTTATTGTTCCATGTCCGACAACAACAACCCCTGCAATGTTTTTTGTTGCTGTTATTGTTGAACAGATTAAATTCATTGATGCATCTGAGGAACCTCTGTCAGAACTTTTTTGCGCGAAAGTTATTACAACCGGTTTATTTAAATTTTTTAACATAAAGGATAACATTGATGAAGTGTAAGTTAATGTATCTGTGCCGTGAGTAATTATAACACCTTCGCTTTCTTTTAATTCTTTGAAAACTGAATTGGCTATTTTTTTCCAGTGTTTTGGAATCATATTCTCGCTCATTTCTTCAAGAACTTTTTTTGTTTTTATGTTTGCGAAATTAATCAGTTCCGGCACTGAAGAAACCAACTGCGAAGCGGAATAAGAAGCTGAGATTGCTCCGGTAGAATAATCAACTGAAGAAGCAATTGTCCCCCCAGCAGATAAAATAGAGACCAAAGGTTTTGTTTTATCAAATTTTAATTTAAATTCAACGGGTTTGTGTTTCCCTGTTTTTTCAGCATTGATTTTTTTTATTTTTGTGTTTTTATCCAAAATTATTCCTACATTATACCCGGATTTTAATTTTAGGGTTAATGATTTTGAATTGATTTGTATAATATTACCCTCCCATATTGTTTTATTTCTCTCAATTGCAATATAATCACCAATTTTTACGGATTTATTATTCATAATTATAGATTATCTGATAAATAATATACTGGTTATTATATATATAATAATTTATTAAATTATGAAACTGAAGGGTATAGAACTGCCAGTAAATTCAGTAATAATAATAGCCTTAGCGATAATGGTGTTATTGATGATGGCGGCTTTCTTTATGGGCGCGGATGTTAGCCCCTCTAAAGTTGAAAGTGCATGGTCTCGGGGTTGCGGTGTATTGAAAAGTACATATAATTGTGATGCAAGTAAAGTAAAAGATATAATTGTTACTGATATAACTGGAGATGCTGTGGATGACTCTTTGCTTGTTATTTGCAGAGCAAAATTCAAAAATGATGAAGCATCGGCACATTGGTGCAGGAATAAGTGTTGTACTACAGTGATTACAGAAGGGACTCCTTGTACTGATCCTGAAGACTGCCAAATAGGTTGGGGAAGAGATAACTGGGCTTGTAATCCTGCAGTAGAGCCTGTAGGAGAAAAGAGATGTTGTTCTACTTCTGCCAGGAAATGGAATGAGAGTGCAGGAACTTGCCAAGAATAATTTATTTTTATTTTCTAAAACTTTTTTAATTTAAATAGTTAACAGTAGTTTTATAAAAATTACAAATAAAAATAAAATAAACAAAATAATTATCTTTTTTTCTTTCTTACAACTTTTCTTTTAACTGCCTTTTTCTTAACAACTTTTTTCTTTACAGGTTTCTTCTTCACCACTTTTTTAACAACTTTTTTCTTTACAGGTTTCTTCTTCACCACTGTTTTCTTTGTACTATTGTAAAGTTTAGTTAATTCAGCCAGTGAAAGTTCTCCTGCAATTTTTGTTTTGTTCCAGTTCAATGGCACTTTTTTTATTTTCTTTTTTACTGCGGTCACTAAATTTGCTCTTGTCAACGCTTCAATCATTTTAGTTTTACTAACCATAAATTAATTAACTTCGTAGTATATATAAGTTTTTTATATCAACTTTCATTATTGATTGATTAACAAAAGAGTTGATTTTAAAAATATTTTGTTCAACTATTGTATTGGTTTAAAATAAGTTCAAT
>CAZLSF010000029.1:0-10031 GCA_964562245.1 uncultured archaeon
AGGAGAGATAACAGGAGGGTTGCATGGATATAACAGAATAGGTGGTTTGGCAATATTGGAAGCGTTAATATTCGGCAAAAAAGCAGCGCTGGATATCAACAAAAAAATAATGAAAGAAATAATAATACCTGAAAAAATATGGGAACTTGGAATGCCTGGATTGTCAGATGAAATAAAGAATAAAACCTGGAAGGTGTTGGGTCCTGTAAAAAACAAAGAGGATTTAAATGAAATGAAAACCTTCCTGAAAAATAAAAAAAATTTAACCTCTCAAGAAAAACTACTGGAAAAAATTATAGAAATAAGTTTATTAAGAAAAGAATCCATCGGAGCATTTTATCGACAGGATCTAGAAGAAAAAGAAACAGCCGCATCTTCTTTTCTAATAGATAAAAAAATTATATTTAAATATGGTGAATAAAAAACCAATAATAGGAATAATCGGAGGTAACGGAAAAATGGGTGTTTGGTTTAAGAATTTTTTCTTAAAAGAAAAACTAGAAGTGATAATCTCAGATCTTAATACTGAACTAAGTAATGAAGAGTTGGCTGAAAAAGCAGATATTATTATTATTTCCGTGCCTATTAATAAAGTTTCGGAAGTAGTAAAAGAAATTAAAAATAATATTAAAAAAGATGCTTTATTAAGTGATTTTACTTCCCTAAAAACCGGACCTATAAATGAAATGAAAAAAGTAAAATCAGGGGTTTTGGGGATGCACCCTTTATTTGGTCCTTTATGCTCCAATATAAAAGGTCAAACCATAGTTTTCTGCAGAGTAAAGGATAATCCATGGGTTGCCTTTTTAAAAAATATTTTCCAAAAAAACGGGGTAAAAATAATAGAATTATCTCCTAAAAAACATGATGAACAAGTCGCCTTTTTACAGGCGTTGTTGCATTTCACAAATATATCTTTTTCTTACTTTCTTTATTTAAAGAAATTCAAATCAATCCCTGATTTTATAACCCCTTTATTCAAACTTCAAAGTCTTGTGTTTGGCAGAATTTTGGCGCAAAATCCAGAACTTTATGCAAATATTGAAATAGAAAATCCTTATTTCAAAAAAATTTCAGAAGAATATGTTAAAGAACTCTTTGAATTTCAAAAAGAGATTAAAGATAAAAAATATGAAATATTTCTGAAGAAATTCAAATCATCCCAATTTTATCTGGCTGATTCCATAAACATCGCTGAAGAAAAAAGTATGGAGATTTTAAAATTGTTGGATAAACAATCAGTAAGACTTGGAAAAATAAAAAAAATAAATCTTGAAAAAGCTAAAATAGGTTATTTAGGTCCCGAAGGCACTTTTTCCTGGATAGCGACAAATAAAATATTCTATAACAATTCTCAATTATGCCCTTTTACAAATATTAAAGATATTTTTATAGCTCTTTCTAATGAAGAAATAGATTTTGGTGTTGTTCCTATTGAAAATAGTATTGGGGGTCTTGTTTCTGAAACAATGAATTCTTTTACAGATAATTTTATTTATTCCTTGGGTTCTTTCAAAATATATATTCACCACTGTCTTGCTTCTCGAGGGAAAGATATCAAAAAAATTAAAATTATAAAATCCCATATTCAAGCCCTCTCCCAGTGTCAGAACTGGCTTGATAAAACATTCCCAAATATATTGAAAGAATCCACCACAAGCACTATTGCTCCTGTTTTAGAAAATTTTTCAGAAAATACTGGTTTTATATTATCTCAATCTGCAGCAAATAAATATAAATTAAATATTTTAGCCGAAAATATCGAAGATAATAAAGAAAATTTTACTAAGTTTTTTCTAATCTCGCGAAATATTCATAAAGATATGATTAAAAAAATGAACTTAAAAAACAAAAATACTCTTTTATTGCTGGCTGTTTACGACCGTGTAGGAATTCTTGGGGATATATTGAATATTTTTGCAAAAAGGGATGTAAATTTATCAGCTCTTCATTCTATTCCTTCCCCTACCCTCCCATGGGACTACTTATTTTTTATAGAATTGGAAAAATCTTATTTTTCAAAAGAATGCAAAAAAACACTTAAAGAATTAAAAAAATATTGTCCTTTTATAAAAATCCTTGGTGTGGCTTAGTTTAATTAATTCTGTCTCTTATCGAATCCAGGTTACTGTTCCTAATATTACTTTTTTAAAAGATAACCAAAAATTACATATATCTAAGAATTCTCTTTATCTCTTCCAATAATTTCAAATCAGTTTCCTCATACTTTATTAATTCACGATAATCTTCCTTTGATATAAAAGAATACAATATTTCACCCTCTTTAATTTGCCTGCCGATTGTAACCCCGTTAAATGATACTGCTGCCTGTTCTTCCTTTTCAATTGCTTTTAAATGTTTTCCTTCCTTCTGGATTTGGTTGGCGGTTCCTATTACTTTTCCCTCTGTATTCACTAACTTCGCGCCACTTACAAGATTTCCCGCAAGAACCTCAACGCCAATTATCGCAGGATTATTTTTCCTGAAAACAAACCCGGGTAATAATTTTATCTTAACTATTTTTTTCATTTTCCGCTTCTTATCTACCTCTTCTTCCTCTTCTAATTTGTTTACCCATTCTTCGTATTCTTCAAATAATTTGTAGATAACATTTCCCTGTATAACTTTTATTTTTTTATCGATTGCCATGTCTTCAAATAGATTATCCACATTAAAACAAATCAATACTTTATTTTTAGGAGCGGCATCTTCAAGCATTATCAGATCTTCTTTAACCGGCGCGCCTACTTTTGCCCTTCTTATATGTGCATTGTAAAACAAATTAATCAATGCTTCCAAACCCCCAATAGTTGAAGTCCTCAAAATAATTCCATCAATTGGTTTATCAATCTCATTTGAAACCCGTTCTTTTTTTAATTCTTCCAGTAATCTCATTTTTTCTTCCTCTGATTTATATACAATGAAATTGGCACCAGCAAAAGCAGCATCAACATTTTTTCCTATTATCTTCACCCCTGCAGCTGCTTTTATTTCTTTAACTGCCACAAACTTTTTCTCAACTCTAATATCCTGCAATGAAGCTGGTTCAAGCAAAGCTCTTACTTTGATGGAAATAGGATCCTTCAATTCTACAAGAAGTTCATCCCCAACTTTCAAAGTCCCGTCATACAAAATTACATCCGCATTGCATCCTAATTTCTCGTCTTTTTTCAATTCAAGAATAACTCCTTTCCCCCTATCAGACAACTGCAGTTTATCCATTAAAAATTTCTGGGAAAGACCTATTAAAACAGCAAATAAATTTTGGATGCCTTCCCCTGTTGTGCCTGAACACGGAACTATAGAAATTTCTTTTGTAAAATCTTTTACCTCAAAAAATAATTCTGGTGTGAATCCCTGACCTGAAAGTTCTCCTTGTATCTGATAAAATCTTTCATAAAAATCCTGTTTTGTTCTCTCTTGTTGTTCCTTAAAATTAACTGAAAAATCCTTACTTTCATTTCTCCATCCCCATATCTTATCAATTTTTGTCAAAGCAATTACAAAAGGTGTTTTAAACCTTTTAAGAATATTTAAACTCTCCTCTGTCTGGGGTTTTATTCCATCGGTAATATCAATTATTAAAATTGCCAAATCAGCGATAGCTCCTCCCTTTTCTCTCATTGCGCTAAACGCAAGATGCCCCGGAGTATCTATAAATAACAATCCCGGTATTTTTATCTGATTCCTGATTGGTTTAAGGTATTCAGAAGCAATATCAAAAATTACAGATATTGGTATATCTGTTGCCCCAATATCCTGAGTAATTTTCCCTGCTTCCTTTTTTGCAACAACAGTCTTTCTCAGATAATCTAACAAAGTTGTTTTCCCATGGTCTACATGTCCAAGAACAGTGACAATCGGTTGTCTTATTGATTTTAATTCCTGTTCTTTTAACCGACCTTTCTCAGATAGAGTCATCATAAAAATATTCTTGAAAATTTAATGTATATTTACTTACCTCCAAAATAATTAAATTCTGGGTTCTATTTTTGGATTTTTAAGAAATTCTAGTTTCTCGGGAGTGTTTATAAGCGCATACATATCTTCCATCTTTTTTCCCTGCAGTTCTCTGAGGTCCGGAACCAAAGGGTACCTGTTGTTTTTTACCCACCCTTCATCAAGAAAAAAATGGCAGGCTCCACCCATATATTTTATGGGTTGATAATTAGATTTACAATTTGATGCAACCCAATTAGACATCACAAGTTCCTGATTAGAATGATTGATTGTAATATGACCATAATTTGGGGGGATGACAAAAACATCTCCGACAGAGCATCTTGAGAAACACACATCAATTATTTTATTTGTGTCAAAATCAATTTTTTGAATTAAGAAAATTGCTTCGCCTTTCAGGACTTGATAAACTTCAGGATAAGATAAATTCTCAACAGCAATCTCATGATAATGCCCTGCAGTCTTAATAAATTCATGTCCAAGCATTCCTGGAGGTATTACAGTTACATCATATCTTAAACCTGATTTTTCTATTTTACTCCTGTCTTCTTCCTTGAAAATATTCCTGTACATAAAATACAAATTTTTGTTTTCTTGGTTCTTAAGCCATTGTTTATCATAGATTACTTCTTTCATATCAAACAAAGTTCTTATATCTGGTTCCAGTTTATTTATTTTTTCTAATTGCCACATAATATTACTTACCTCTTTTTATTGCAAGTTTCGCAGCCCCAATTACTGAGTTTTTAACAATACAAATCTCTGCTTTTGGAAAAAGTTTTTTAATTCTCCGGTTCAGATTTTTCAGTATAAATTTATTGGTAAAAACACTTCCTGTTAAAGCAATCTTAAAATTTCCTTTGAGTCCTGTCTTCTTTACAACCGCCCTGATTCCCGCTTCAAGTTCTTCAACTGCTGAACTGAGAATCTCTCTTGTAACTTTGTCTTTTTTTTCAAGGGCTTTTTCTGTTAGAATTGCGAATCCCGCAACCTGTTTCTTTAAATTTCCTGTATAAATATAATTCACTAAACCATCAAGATTTTTAATTTTTAATTTCCTGAATACCAATTCTTCAAGAATTGTTTTCTTCCCTCTCCCATCATTTGATTTTACCGCCGCTCTCAGAACTTTAAGTCCAATAAAATATGCTGAACCTTCATCAGATAACAAATAACCCTTGCCTCCGGCTTTTGCTGTTTTGTTGTGATTTACTGCAAAAAAATTAGAACCTGTCCCTGCAATTGCAGCAACCCCATTTTCCGCATCAACAGAAGGCAACACGGTTTCTATATCATTTACAACAATAAAATTTGATTTAATTATTTTATTCAACTTGCTTTTTTTAATCATTTTTACAATTTTCTTTTCCTCTTCCCTGGTATCCATTCCCGCAAAAGCAAAACATGAAAATCCGAGATTAAATCTAATGGATAAAGCAATTTCATCAAGAGTGTTTATAAATTGTTCTTCTGTTAAATGTCTGTGAGATAAATTATTTTTCTTTGTTTCAAAGACTTTTTTCCCTTTTAAATTAACAACAAGCACCGTGGTTTTTGTTGCGCCAGCATCAACACCTAAAAAATATTCCTGTTCACCCATAATGAAAATGTTTTTATTTATTTTTTAAATTCAGCCAAAAGTTTTCTAAAATCCGGATTCCGTTTAACAGTGTGCCATGGCTTTAACTGAGGCCACTGATCTTCGTAAACAGGTTTCTCTGTTTGGTAGAAAATACCTGTAGGAATTTTTGAATTTTCATCCTGACAATAATTCCATTCAAGAGCTTTTTTCATTGCTTCATCATAATTTCCAGTATCATGATTTTCGAGTTTATAGATATGGTCTCTGAGAAATGATATGGTATTATTATAAGAAATACATGGTTGAAGAACTTCCACAAAAGAGAAACCTTTATGCATAACAGCCGCTTCAATCAATTTTGTTAAGTTTGGAATATCTAAAGCAAAACCTCTCGAAACAAAACTTGCTCCAGAAGTCATAGTAAGAACTAAAGGATTTACCGGTCTTTCATGCACACCTAAAGGTGTTGAAGGTCCTGCAAAACCTTTTTCGCTCATAGGTGTTGCCTGCCCGGTTGTCAATGAGAATCTCTGATTGTCAAAAACAAGAAAGGTTGTGTCTTCATTATATCTACAGGAATGCACTAAATGAGCCATTCCCTCAGCATAAGTTGAACCATCTCCTCCAAAACCTATGACTTTTAACTCAGGATTTCCAAGTTTTATTCCAAATATTGTTGGCAAAGTCCTGCCATGCAAAGCATGGAAAAAGTTTATATTAATATAATCATAAATCTTATCAAAACAACCCACATCGCTAACGCCGACAACATTTTCTCGTTTTACTTTTTCCTCATTCACGAGATTTGTTATTGCCTGTTTAACTGAAGTTAAAATTCCGAAGTTTGTGCAACCTGGGCACCAGGTTGTTTTCTCCCCGGTATTTAATTCATCTACTTTCATTTTATAACCTCACTGACCTTTTCAACAACCTCTTTGGAAGTGAAAGGTCTTCCATCATATTTTAAAACCTTTTTACTTATAATTTTTCCTGTCTGTTCAGCAATTATCTCTCCAAGCAATCCTGTTGCATTATTTTCAACAAGAACAACCTCATCAGAGTTCTCTATCTCTCTTTTAACTTCTTCTGTTGGGAAAGGAGATATATAAGTGATCTGCAAAAACCTGAAATCAGGCAAATCCTTTAAGGCATCAACTATTGCGCCTTTTGTTGAACCCCACCCGACAATTAATTTTCTGCCTTCTCCATAAAGAGAAATAGGTGCTAAGGTATTTATTTCTTCATTCAAACCCTTCAATTTCTTTAATCTCTTGTCATTCATTTTAATTACTTCATCAGCTTTCTCAGTTGTATATCCATATTCATTGTGCTCATAACTTGTAGCCCTCACAACCGCGTCTTGCCCGGGAACAGATCTTGGCGAAACCCCATTTTCAGTTATCAAATAACTTTTATAATCTTCGCATGGTTCTGTGATATAACGATTTGGTTTGATTTTCGGTTCTTCAAAATCATCAAAACTGTAATTGCTCTCGGTAACATGTTTATCCCCAAGGATTATCACAAGCACTCTGTATTTGGAAGCTAAATGGAAAGCCTCGATTGTCCTATAGAAACATTCTTTTGCGTCTCCCGGAGCAACAACAACATGGATAAATTCGCCATGCCCCGCATTTACAGCAAATTTTAAGTCCCCTTGAGAAGTATATGTTGGAACTCCTGTTGGAGGACCTGTTCTCTGGCTGAGATAAACAACCAAAGGAACCTCAGACATTCCCTGTAAACTCAATGCTTCTGCCATTAAAGAAAATCCTGCCCCTGAAGTGCCCACCATTGTATTGGCTCCGGCGTAACTTGCGCCTAAGGCAGAACAAGCAACAGCTATTTCATTTTCAGGCTGAATAACCATCAAATCATGTTCGATTTGTTTTGATGCAAGAATATGAAGAACCGGAGTTGCGGGAGTTATTGGATAAGCAATATACATATCAATTCCTGAAACGATTGCTCCTATTGAAATAGCCTCATTACCTGTTATAAAATATTTGGGTTTTCCGTCTGGTTTGTCAAGTTCCATTTTCTTCTCAACACAATTATAACCTTCTATTATGGCTTCTTCGAGCAAATCTATCTTTTTCTTAAATGCTCCTTTTACCACTTTAATCACAGGTTCAACAGACAAACCTATTGTCTTTGCCAAGGCCCCTATCAATATATCATTCCCTAATTTTGCGGATGCGCCAATTTTTTCAAGCAGAACCTGCACATCAATACCAATCAGATCCTTCCCTTTCAGGTTCTTATCTCCTATTATAAATCCGCCCTCTTTCAAATCTTTCTCATGCCTGTTGATTGTATCCTGATTCAAAGCAAAAATCACATCATAAGAAGTATCATGAGAATATACTGGTTTATCTGATATTTTAAGAATATTAAAATTAAACCCGCCTTTTATCAAAGATTGATATTCTCTATAATTAAACACATAATATCCCGCATTTGTAAAAACTTCACTTATTAGTAATGTGGTTTTGGCAATTCCTTCTCCAGCTTCACCGCCAATTAGGATATTCTTCTCCATCTTATTATTTGAAAAATATTTTTAAGTTAACATTTATTTATTGATTCCTCTTTCCCGCCTTTTTCAAAAATTTATAATATATTTTAGTGGGTTTTTACATGAAATTATAAAGTATGTCAACAGATTCTTACTTTGATTATCTTAAATCCAGAATTTATTTAGGGGCTTGAGAGTATTTTAATCCTTCAACAACCATCTCCATAAAGGAACCACTTTTATGTTTTTTCCTTTTTCTTTAATTTCATCTTCTTCGTCCCAAGAAATAATCAATAGATTATTGCATTTTAGTTCCTTGCTGGCTTTTATCAAACCCTTAATTTCCCTTTTCCTTGTTTCTTCGTCTTCAAGAGAATAACAGACCTGAATTAATTGTTTAATTTTTAATCCTTCTTTTAGAACAAAATCTATTTCAGCATTTAAATCTTTCCAGTAAAATATTTCCAATATTGGATTTGTTGCCTGTTTTTTTCTTAGTTCCATGAAAACAAGGTTTTCAAGCAATCTTGCAGAGCTATCAATTAATCTGGTTGAGAGAAAAGTTATAAAACTATTATCCACAAAATAACATTTTCTTGGATATTGCATCTGATCTTTTACTTTTGGAGAAAATATTGGCACAGAATATAAAAAATAAGAAGAATGAATATAATTTAAATAATTTGAAATTGTATTTTTTCCAATTTGATAACCTATACTTTTTAGAGTTTTATGTAGTTTGCTTATTGAGTATTTTGTTGAATTTAAAATTAATTTTATAAGACTTGAAATTATTTCTACTTCCGGTATTCCATATCTTTCTACAATGTCCCTATCCACAACAGTTCTAAAATAATCCTGAACAATTAAAGATTTCTTAAACTCTTCTGCCAAAACAACTTCCGGCAGACCCCCATATTTTAAATATTCAGAAAGGTGGTGTTTGATTTTTGCTTTTTCTTTATCATTATAATCCAGATATTTTAAGTTTAGTTTTATATTTTTAAATTTTAGAAATTCTCTGAAATTCAAGGGAAAAACTTCAATATTCAGGCATCTGCCCCTCAACTCTGTTGCAATTTCCCTGCTCGATAATTTTGAACTTGATCCTGTTAAAAAAAGATAAATGTTTTCTGAGTCATAAATCCTCCTCGCAAATCTACTCCACTCAGGCATGTTTTGAATCTCATCTAAGAAAAGATATTTTTCTTCCCCATATAATTCATTTATTGTTGGCATTAAACCAGATAATACTTCTTTTCTTCTTTCTATTCTCTCGTCTTCAAAATTTATGTAAGTTCCTTTATTTAACTTTTTTATTAGTGAATAAATAAGATAAGTTTTTCCAGTCCTTCTGAATCCAGAAATAGTTATTATCTTTCTTGGTTTTACGGACAGATATTTTTCAAAGTTAATATCTCTCTCAATAATATCTTTGGGAATACCCCTCTCTTTAAATTCAACAATAATTTTTTTTAAACTGTTTTGCATAAGATAAATAGAAAACAATTTATATATATAATTGTTTTATCTATAAAACAATAACCCTCCTCAAAGTGTATATATTCTTTTTTATACGATAAAAATATATAAAGTTATCGTGTTTATGCGATAAAATAGTTTCCATTTGAATTGCGGGTAAGGGAAGGATTTTGTTGAAAAAAACTGGAAAGGTCTTCTTTTGATGGAAAATAGGTGGGGTATTTTTACAGTAAAAAAATACATTTCTCTAAGGTTTTGGGGTCTTGTTGTTTTGAATGAATGATTGGATTAATCAAAATAACAATATTATATATATCGATAGGTTTTGAAATAAACTTACAAAGTATATCGATAGGTTTTGAGTATGCGGCAACAAGATTGGTATTTTTGATTGCAAGCATCTGGGTGAATCTAACAGCCCAGAAACTTTTAGTTGGGGCAATCCAGATAAAAAATGTTCTGGGATTAAGTTAATCAAATACCAGCCAT
>CAZLSF010000030.1:0-9977 GCA_964562245.1 uncultured archaeon
GATAATTTAGTGAATAAAAATATGGAAATTAAAATGGATTGTTTAACTAGCTCAAGTAAAGGTTATTATTATGCAACTGTAACTCTAATTCCTCAATTAGAAGATATTTATTTAACTATCATTGCAGCGCCAAATGCAATTCCTTATCGGGAATACAAAGGTAAAAAAAGCGGGTATTCAAATTATCAAGCTCTTGATCAGATTGTTTATGCGGATTTATTTGATGATTTAACTCCGGATATTTATACAGGAAGAATACAGGGGATTACTATAAGTGATGTAAGCGCATATGTTTCAAGGGATTTGTTTTATGATCAAATATCCAGAACAAATAATATAATATTTATGGCGAAATCTTTTAATAGTATGGTAGATTCAGCAAAGATAAGATCTAAAATTTTTGAAGAAGCTGGATATAATGTAAAGTGTCATGCTGAATTAGAAACTACATTTAAAGGGGACGAATGGAAAAATAATCATTTAATAAGTTATCAAGATCATGGCGGCAGCAGTTATGCAGGGATAAGTTATAGTTCTATTCCTGATTTAAATAATTCAATTATTTTTAATGATGCTTGTTTAACATGTTCAACCTACAATAAATATTCTTTTTGCAATACAGCAATCCGGAAAGGAGCTATAGCTCATTTAGGTGCAGTATGCGTTGCATGGACAGGCAATAATATTTATAGACTTACTATGAATGGTATTTATTATGAAAATAAAACCTTAGGAAAAGCATTTAAAGAAGCATATTGTAATTATGGGTTTTATAATAGTCGGTGGATGACTACTTTATTTAGTGATCCCACTTTAAATATAAATCCTTCTCATATATTAAAAGAACCTTTAATAAAATGAAAAGAGATTTTTTTTATTTGGGCTTAACAGCAATAACATTTTTAATATTTCTACCCACAACACTCGCTTTTACAAATATAGATATTCAAATTGAGCCTTCTTTCACTATTGGAGAACAAATTAGTTTTAGTTACACTTTAACTTCAGATACAGAAGAAGAAATAAGTTATTTTGCAAATATTGATTGTGAAGAAGCGCCTCATACTATGTTGGACTTAAAAATAATACTTTTACAACCAAATTCCCCCATCACTGAAATTTACAAAGGTTATACTGTTGACAACACCACGCAACCTCAGAACTGTCAAGCCATTGTATCTATAGTGGAACCTTATGAAATAGTAGAAACAAAACAATTTAAAGTAATTGCAAATCCAAGTTTTGAATTTAATGTTTTTACCTGCAAAGATTCTGTGTGTCACAACAAATCAAAAGTGTTTGTTCAGGATAAAGAAATATATTTAAATTATAACTCTGAAGTTGAAAACCCAACAATAACAGCGACTTTAATTTCTCCAGACAAAACAACAAAACAACTAAATCTGCCAACTTCAGTTAAAGCAAATCAGATTGGAACTTACAAACTTAAAGTCACGGCTTCAAAAGAAAATTACCGAACTATGCAAGTTTCCACAGACTTTGGGGTTATCAAAAATGAAGCGGATATAAAAATAGAATCGGTGACCTGCGATAATAATCGGATATGCGGAAAAGGCGAAAACTATAAAAACTGTCCTCAGGACTGTCCTTCTGGTTCAAAAGACGGTTATTGTGATAAAGTATCTGATGGTATCTGCGACCCGGACTGTGCTTCTCATAAAGACAAAGACTGCAAACCCACCAGAGAACTTCCTTGGTTATGGATGGCTATCATTGTTATAATCATCAGTGGCATAGGTTTATTGATTTTTTTGAAGAAATAAAGTACCTGCCGTTTGCTCCGCAGTATATTTATTAGCTTTGCTTATGATGTGTCATTCAAAGGATGAATGAATTATGGTATTAGATTTATTTGAGAATATTTTATCAATTAATCTCTTAGTGACTCCAAATATTCTTTCTCAAGGAAATGCAGTTTACCCGGGATTATAATAACGCAGAGAAAGCAATCCAGATTAAGCAGGTTTTTTATTTTATCATATTTTAAAATCTGCTCCTTGCTCCCTGCTTTGCAGAAAACAACAACTTCAGTTTCTTCTGAAAGAAGATTTTTTTTGAATTTAGCCTCTAAATCAAGCAATATTTTCAAGCCTTCACCACAAGTCATCAATTTTTCTTTTGTAATATCCAATAAAAACAATGTATGCGCATCCTGTTTAAGATTATCTTCAAGCAGATTGTAAGGCGCTTCAGAATAATAATAAGGTATTGTTGAGACTTTCCCAAATTTATAAATTTGCAGTCCTGTTTCCCCAATTGCGGAGAATATAGAACTTGAATGTATTATTTCTGTTTTTATTCCAAGTTTTTTTGCATCAATTAGAATGGAATTATGGGTTGTTGCAACCAGAGGGTCTCCCGGAACCAGCAGAGCAACATCCTTCTCTTTAGCATTCTCCAGAATTTTATTGATATTATCTTCCAAATCTTCTCTTTCCACAATTTCTGCATTAATCCCAAGACTTTCCAAATCACCTTTCCAGAGACTTGTGTATTTTTCAATAAAAACCTTATTGCATTTTTTTGCTATTTCCATACCTTTTATAGAAATATCTTTCTCATCCCAGAGACCAGCCCCAATCAAGTAAAGCATTATAATAATCTGTCTTTTACTGCAAACATAACTAAAATTTAGAAATTTAAAGTTATGCAGATACTTGAAGATAAGAGCTCATCGGAACATTTAAGAAAAGAGAGAGAATATGAAAAAGAAATTTTTGGAAATACTTCTCGTGAATCCTTTCCAGTTACTCAAGATTATATTAAGAGTATATGTGAAGAGATTAGAGAACTATACCCAGAAAAACAAATTGTTATTATGGATATAGGGTGTTCTTATGGTGATAATTTAATTGGACTGGCTTATAAACTTAAACCACACTTCAGAGATGTCCGGATAATCGGAGTAGACAGAAGCTCGCACAGAATCAAAAAAGCAAAACTCAGACATTTGCTCCCGAGGATATATTTGAAACTGTCTGGAGTAAACACCGGGTTTTACCATAAAGAATTAGCTGAGGGTAATTATATAAAAGAATATGACGGAACTGAAATAAAGGCGGATATTATGAAGATTACAGATATTTCCAAATATGGTGGTGAAATTTTTAGTTTGGATGATTGGGCTGGTCATAATCTAGAAAAGGGAGGTTACCTTTTTTATGCAAATTCTGATATCTATGCATTGACTTCAACCACAAATTGTGTGAAAATGTATAAAAAGGAAAATAAACTTAAATTAATAAAAGAATATGTAGATAAAGATTTTAATATTTCTGCGCCAAGAGAATAAAAAGTTTTTCTAGAGTCTTTGATTAAAATACTCTGGTTCTAAAATTATTTAGTTAAACTGGTCAGTGCAAAATTTCCCCTTCTCCAATTACCATTTTAGGTTGAGTTCCCAATGAAAAAGGGTCTTCTTCCCATACAACCAAAGATGCGAGTTTATTTTCTTTGATTTCTCCGATTTCTTTTGCTCCGATAATCTCTGCGTTTTGTTTTGTTATTATTGAGATGCATTCTGCTTTGCTAAGACCAAAGTATCTGAAGAATCTTAATTGCAAAAATAAATTTCTCTGGAGAACTACCGGATGGTCGCTTATCAAACCAAATTTTGGGTTGATATCAATGAGATGTTTTATATTTTTCCAGCTTTCGTTTTTTAATTCAACTTTGTAAGAAAATAAATCAACAGGACCATATACAACAGGGAATCCTGATTCTTTGATTATCCTAAATCCCCTTTCTGTGTTTATATCGCATGCGTGGTTTATTACAACATTTTTTAGTTTAAATTCTTTTGCTATCCGGATAATTGCGATTATATCATCTTCTTTGTGGACATGAATCATCAGTTTTTCCTTGTTTTCAATTATCTTGATTAAATGTTCGGTCAAATAATTAATTTCTTCAGGTTTCTTTTTTTTCTTTTCAATGAGTTTTTTTGTTTTTACTGCTTCTGATAATTTAGTTCTTAAAAGATATAATGCGCCCATTCTTGTGTAAGGTCTTGAGCCTTTCCATTCAGTTGTGCTTCTTGGGTTATAACCAAAAGCCATTTTAACTCCGGTATATTTCATAAATGCTTCTGCGGTGTTTTTTGCGTAATTTTTTATTAATACACATCTTCCACCTATTATATTTCCGCTGCCCGGCATTATATTTGAGTATAAAATTCCCTGTTCAACAGATTCTGAAAATGCTTTGTCCTCAAGGTAAATAGAATCCAAAGGGTCTACAAAAAGGAAAGGTTCCATCTGGTCATTGGCTTCATCTTCTAGATAAGGCTCTCCGCTTCTTCCCAATCCCATATGGCAATGTGCATCAACAAATGCTGGAGTAACAATTCCTTCCCCGATAACTTCGCATTTTGGTTTTGTTGCAGTAATCTTTTTTATCTTCTTGTCAAATACAATATAAACATTTTCTTTTGTGTTCTTTGAACCATCATATAATAATCTTGCCTTTACTGCTTTCATAAAGAATATTGAAATTTAATTATTATAATAATTTTAGATCCTTAATTAATTCGTCAATTTTTTTGTCTTCATCAGGACCAATCCCTAAACAGGTTATTGTTGCTTTTGGAAGTTGGGTCAATCCCGCATCAATCACAAGATAATTTGGAAGGTTTTTTTCAAATACTTTTTTTTGCAAGTTTATAAGCTCCATTTCATCCTTTACCTTCAAAACAATTTTTTTAGCTCCTTCTCTTTCCCATATTTCTCTTAACTTTTTATCTGCTCTTTTATAAGATCCTATGCTTGCATGGGCAACCTGAGCGGCTATCTTGCCTTTACCCATTTTCAGATTAGTTCTGACAACAATGACTTGTTTCATATATATATCCGAATAATAATTATGCTTACTGAGACAAATAATTTACATAAAAGTACAAACAAAAAACTATCAAGATTTTTAGTTTATCTAATTTCTATAGGTGTTTTTATTGTTTCTTCACTTCTGCTGCTCTTTATATTACCTTATATAATATTTATTTCAGATTTATTGGATTATGCAATAGTAATCATATTTTCTGTAACGTTTGGTTTACTGTTTAAATATCTTTTGGATAAAAGTGAATGCAAGAATATTGATTACATTTTGTTGTCTGTTGTAATTTCAACACTAACCACATTAGTTTTTGGTTTTCTGAAATATATGGAATTAATGTTCAATGCTATGAAGAATAATGATATGATTTCTTTAGGGGCTCCAAATTCATATCCCTCATTAGTAAATTTTCCGAATGTGGACTTATTGTTTCTTTTGTTTATGGTACTATTTAATATAAGTTTTATCTACAAATATTTGCATAATTTCAGTGATAAGAAATATATGTTTTTATATATAATTCCGATTATTTGTTATTTTTTGATATCTTTTGCTGTTAATACTTTGTTTGGTTCTTCAATAAGTATGGGATTGGCTCCGATATAACAATCTATTTGAAATATTACAAAAAAATTATTCAGTTTATTTCTTGGGTGTCGCCACAATCCCTCCAAGACCCGCAGCCGCAATTTGATGGATTACCCCAGAAATCATATTTGCAATATCTTGTATCTCGCCTGCAGAGACTTCTATTTTGTTTGGTTTTAGAATTTCAATTGAACTTGGTCCATAAGAAATCGTTATAACTATGAGAGTTTTTAAATCCTGAACCATTACTTCAGTCTCAACAATCTGAGAATATGCTGTTTCAATGCCTTTCATTGGTTTTTCAACTTTTTCTATTTTACTGAAATTTTTTTTATAGATCAGAGATGTTTTTATTTTTTCAAGTTTTTCAATATGTTCTTTCAGGCTTTTTTCTACAATTTCTTTATTCATCCCGAGAACTTCAAATATAAGACCAACTTTCATCCATTTTTTATCTTCAAGCTCTTTCATTTTGTATTTTAATTCTGCGTCCATAAAATAATAAAAAATTTAAAGGAGGGTTAAAAATATTCCTTAATTGTATTTATCTCTTGAGGTGGATGTTAGTATGGCTTTTGTCAGAGGGATATTTGGTTATAATTAACCCCCTAGTCGGTGTTCTTTTGGCTTTGTATCTTTATTCAGAGTTTTATATTTTACAAGAAATTATAAATCAATTTTTTTAAGGTCTTCAAGGAATGCAGGGATTTTTATATTTAAGGAAAGGTGTATTTACAAATATTCATCGGTTCAGCCTATCCATATTGAATAAGTGGTTTTTTATCATAAACTCTCATTTCTTCTTTATCGGGGATAAACAGGATATTTTGCCTATATATACTCCTTTCTTTAGAGGTTTCCTTGAAAATAGCTAAAAGTTTACAAATGCAGGAGGGGAGACTTTCGGTGATATATAATTTTAGTTTCTTTTGCTTAAAGTGTTTCTTTTCTAAAGAAAAACTTATTCGAACTCCCGAACCGACTAACGGACAGAGTCCTTAGCCCTGCGCCTTTGACCACTTGGCTACCCCTGCATAATTTAATAGGTCAAATTCTTAAATGAATACTATAAAAAATATGATATATTATGAGTAAATTAGATACCAGTTATTTTACTATTGTATTGTTTATAATAGCACTTAGCATCGGATATGTGCTTACTGCCGGGAATTTACCAAATGATATCAAAGACATTGATAGTTTTTCTTCGGAGCAGGATTTTAAAAATTATTTGCAGGAGATTCCCGAGTCTGAATATGGATATTATAGTGGTATGGCAATGGGAAATGTAGGAAGTATGGCTCAGACTGAAAGTATATTGAAATCAACAACAGAAGATTGGAACGCAAGAAGCGGTGAGTTTGCAGAACCCGGGAGAGTTTCTGAAACAAATGTCCAGGTTCTTGGAATAGACGAACCTGATATTTTAAAAACAGACGGAAAAGAAATCTATTATTCTCTTAGCGAGGGGTACAGGCACTGGGATTATAATTACAAATATGGTGGAAAAACAAAAGTGATTTCGGCTTTCCCTCCTGAAAGTTTATCACTTAAAACTGAAATTGACAAAAATGGAAATCTGCTTTTATACAATAATATTTTAATAATCTTTTCAGGGAATAAAATTTACGGGTATGATGTTTCAAACCCGGAGTCGCCTGAAGAAAAATGGGATATTGATTTAAACACAACTTTGATCACAGCAAGATTGTTTAATGGAAAAATCTATCTGGTTACAAGGAACAGGATAAATTATTACCATCCCTGCCCCATTATCCCTTTATCTGTAAAAGGAATTCCGATAAACATAGAATGTTCAAGAATATATCATCCGCGTTCATCAATTCCTGTTGATACTACTTATAATGCAATTGTCTTTAATCCAAATTCAGGGAAAATAGAAAAGACTATTTCTTTTGTTGGTTCCACAGGTTATTCAATAGTGTATATGTCGGAAAATGCGATTTATATTAGTTATCAATATTATGAAAGTATGTTTAAATTAATATATAATTTTTTGAATGAAGATTGTCGCGATTTGATGGATGCAAGAGTTATTGAGAAACTAAATAAACTCAAATCTTATGATATAAGTGATTCAGCGAAGATGGTTGAATCTCAACAAATACTTGAACAATATTTCAATCTTTTGAGCGATGATGAAAAGATGAGAATACAAAATGAATTTTCTGACAGGTTTGAAGATTACTTTAAAAATCATAAGAGAGATTTGGAAAAAACAGGAATTGCAAAGATAGGATTGAATATGGAAATATCCGGAGCAGGAAAAGTTCCTGGAAAATTGTTAAACCAGTTTTCTATGGATGAATATAAGAATCATTTAAGAGTTGCCACCACAGTCGGGCAGGGATCTAACAGCGTGAATGATGTTTATGTTTTGAACAGCAATATGAATATTGTTGGTTCTGTTGAAGACCTTGGCGAAACAGAAAGAATTTATTCTGTGAGATTTTTGCAGGACAAAGGCTATATAGTAACTTTCAGGCAGATAGACCCACTCCATGTGCTTGATTTATCAAATCCAGAGAATCCCGAATTAAAAGGAGAATTGAAAATACCGGGATATTCCTCTTATCTTCACCCAATAACCAAAGACAAGATTTTGGGAATAGGTAAGGAAGATTTCAAGATGAAAGTTTCTTTGTTTGATGTTTCCTCACCGGAAAATCCTGTTGAAACAGATAAATATCTTTTGGATGAATACTGGTCAGATATTTTAAGCACGCATCATGCTTTTTTGATTGATAAAAAACACAAAATATTTTTCCTTCCGGGCAGCAAAGGAGGTTATATTTTTTCATATGAAAATGATAACCTGAAACTTAAAAAAACTATCAGCAATATAATAGCTAAGAGGGCAGTTTATATAAACGACTATTTGTATATTTTGGGAAATAATAAAATTGTTGTCCTTGATGAAAACACTTGGGAAAAAGTTAAAGAATTTGAATTATAATTAATAGTTATAAAAAAAATTATAAAGATTGTTTGAATTATATTGAAAATTGCCGGGAGATGAAAGACTTTTCATCGGGCTGCTAAACTCATTTATATCACCAAATGTTATATGACTCAAAAATTAGAAAATCCGGGAGGTATCCTTTAATAGATGGTTTTGAGTGGACAATCCGATTTTTGTAAAATTGGTAAGAGAGTTTTGCATCTGATACTTTGGTAATTTAATTTTGATTAAATCCTCACGGGTTTATCTAACTAACAAAAATCATTTAATCTTCTCTGAGTCAATAATTTGCTTTTTTTATTATATTCTTCTACAGGAAGTCTTAATTTTGTATTTAAGAAATTAAACAATTCATTCAGATTTGTAAATTTATCGGGTTTTAATTTTAGAGCATTTCTTATTCCTTCTCTAACTTCCCACACCCCAACAGGAATTTCATACCCTTCATAAATTTCTCTTATTACCATTGCTCTTGCCTGTTTTTTCATATTTAACAAACCCTCTGCAACCGCAAACCTTGCGGCGTAGTAACCCCCGCTCTGTGAAATTGCATATTTATTTCTTCCTGTATACCCTTCATGTTCCACAGTCACACTTGGTTCTTTTCCCTGAAGATTCCACAAGGTTCCCGGGAACCAGGATTCAAATTGTTCAAATTCCCAGTTTCCCGGAATTAAAATAATATAATAATAGTTGTCAAGATAAGAGTTCATGAATAAAAAATATTCATTAACAGAATCAAAATCTTTTATCTGTTTTATGAAATGTTTTCCAAGTAGATCATCCATTGCTGTGATGCTCCATCTTGTTGGCACAATTTTCTTTTTTACTCCGAGAACTCCGGAACTTAAAATTTTTGAAATCTGGGAAACTTCAAATTTTGAATTATAAAATTCTATTGCAGCATCATTTGCTTTTATTCCCCCGTTAATTATATGGTAAACTTTTTTTGTTATTTTCGGATTGTCAACAACTTTTATTTTATTTACTTCCCCGCTCGCGCCCATTGGCTGGGTGATTGTTGAGAAAGATTGCGAGAAGGAGGGTTTCTTTGAGAAATTAATTTCTATATCGACTGGTTTTACTGAGAGGGCTATGTCCTGCAGCTCTTGTATATACCTGTCTTTTATGAAAACATTTCTTTTTAGTTTTCCCCTTACAAGAGAATACCTGTCTTTGACAATACTTTCGAGATTCATGCCATACATTTTTTCTGGAGTATCAAGTCTTTCAAGGTTTGATTCATCCAGAGAAACCATAGGTCCGACAAACAGGTCAGGGTACCCTTCATGACCAACAAAGACAGATTTCGGGGAAGGTCCAAATAGGTTTTCCTTGATTTTTGGCGCAGAGATTTTCTGGTAATATATTTTTGTCAGTAAAGGGCATTTTTCTTTCCCGCATAATTTTCTTACCCCTTTACAAATCAGGCAGAGATTCATAAAAAAAGGGACTAAAAAATTTTAACATTGCCTTTTCTGTATTTACTCGATTTTCTCATGACACATATTTTTTGTTGGTTCATTTTGAATCTTGTCACATATAGAAGAAT
>CAZLSF010000031.1:0-9908 GCA_964562245.1 uncultured archaeon
TGCTCCTGAATTTCTATAATACACATAAATTGTTGTGTTCTGATTATTTGCTAAATAAGTTACATTTACCCAAATTGTTGCCTCTTGTCCTGTTGAATTCCAACTTTCAATCCAGAAATTCAAATTGTTATCTATAGAATTTAAAAATCTAATATCTGAGCCATTATTGCTCCAATTCCAGTTTAAACCAACATTTGAGGAGTTCAGTTCTATTTTCACTGGATAATCTGTCAGGTCTCCTGCTGCGTTTGAAATATTTATTGCCTGTCTAAAACTCCAGCCAGGCAATGGATTACAAGGACCACAATCTGCAGGACAATTAGAGCAATTCTCTCCTATTAAGGACTCACATCCACCAGATAAAGGAGTTCCACAGCAATCTGTTACAGAGCAATCTGCTGAGCAACCACTAGAACATTCCCCCGGGTCACAAATATAATTACCACATTTAGAAGATTTATAATATTTATAATTAATTCTCATATTTTTTCTACCTATTTCCAGTTTACTTAAATTGAAACCATGAGAAGTAGAAAAATCATACTCAAAATAATAGCCTTTACCCATCAAATTATTTTTTGCCAAACCCAAAAAGTCTTCAACATCACCGTTCAAATTATTAATATTTTTAGAATTTTCAATAGTTTTATTTAATTGTTCTACAACATTGGAAAAAATGATATCTTCATCGTTTTTTAAAACAGAGGTGAAATCTATTTCCGAATAACTTTTAAATATGTTAAATATGCTTAAGAGGGAAAATGAGAATAAAACCGCCGCAACAATATACCACTGCCCTTTCATAATAATCTATACCACTAACAGATAAGTCATAATAAATAGCAATTCAATTAAAATTTATAAATTTGTACATGCGAAATTCCACTTATTTTCATAATATCATCACTATTTATTAATTTCTTTTTTATAGCTATTTCAACAATTTTATTTCCAATTAAATTAATGGTTTTTGCTTTATCTAACATCTTTTCAATTTCCTTTTTCCCAGCAAATTTTTCAAAATAGAAACTTTCTTTAACTTCAAATTCAATTTCTCCAAATTTTAATATATTCCCGAGAATCTCTTTGTCGCAAACAGCAAGAAGTTTTTCTCTTAGAAAATATTTATGTGCAAATTCCATAATTTTATTGTAAAATAGTTTTTGAATACCTGTTATCCAACAACACTCCCTGGAGGAACTTCTTCTTCAGGGGAAAGCAGGACTAGTTTTTCATTTGTGTCTACTATAAGAACCATCCCCTGACTTTCAATACCCCGGATTTTTCGCGGTTCAAGATTTGCAATAATTGGAATCTCTTTTCCAACCAGATTTTCAGGTTTAAATGTTTCGGCAATTCCAGCCACAATCTGTTTTTTTTCATTGCCAATATCAACCTCAAGTTTAAGCAATTTATCAGACCCTTCAACTTTTTCCGCTGACAGGATTTTCCCAATTTTTATTTCAAGTTTTTCAAAACATTCAAATTCAATAGTCATAATAAGATACATAAACTTTAAGCTTCTGCTAATTCTTTTATATGTTGTTTAAACCAGGCAAGCCACCTCTTGTAAATTTCATCTGTATCCATGAATCCTATTTCATTTCTTACATCTTCGGAAAATATATGGAATTGCGAGTTTGATTGCACTACTGTGGTGGCTTCAAGAAGTTCCGGGTTTTTTGTTTTCCTATAAAGTTTTACAATTGTTTCCATGATATTTGCTCTCAGGTTAATGTTGTTCCATACAGCATCCCAGTTGCTTTTCCATTCTTTAACATTTCTTGCAATAGAATTCAGTATTTCACTTTCACCTGCGAGCAATGTTGGACTTGG
This sequence comes from uncultured archaeon, assembly GCA_964562245.1. Lineage (GTDB taxonomy): Archaea > Aenigmatarchaeota > Aenigmatarchaeia > QMZS01 > QMZS01 > QMZS01. Next base: position 1,837 of record CAZLSF010000031.1, read on the forward strand.
TTCTAATTCATCTTTTTTTGCGTTATAAATCATCAAATCAACAAAACCTTTTTCTTCTGAAGGGTCTTTTTTCCAGTGTTTTCTTACTTCTGTGAATTCAATTGTTCTCCTGAATGAGTGCAAACCATCTGCGCTTTTCAAAGTGTTGTTGATTATTACAAGATCGGTTGCTTTAAAACTTGTTGGAGGAACATTAAGGTCATTCACGACCCTGTCAAATAAACCATAAGCGCTGTCACCGTGAATAGTTCCTGCAACAACATTTGCCATAGCTCCGATTCGCATGGCTTCGTAAAGAGCCAAAGCTTCTTTACTTCTTACTTCACCAATTATTAAACAGGAATCACCAAGCCTTAATGAAACTCTTAATGCTTCTTCTGCGGGAAGTTCGGTTTCAACCATTGTGATAACTGACCTTGATTTTAGTTTTGTTACATTGAATCCAAGTTCCCTAAATTTTGTCAGGGGAAGTTCAAGGGTATCTTCTACTGAAATTATTCTTTTGTTTTTCATTATTTGCGAGATTATTGATCCAAGCAGCGATGATTTTCCTGAACTTCTTGTTCCTCCGACAAGCATCGATCTTCCGCCGTCTATGATAAACCAGAGCAGTCCCCCGGCAAGCGGGTTAAACATGTGCTGTGAAATGAAAAGAGGGAATGTCCATGGTTTTTCCCTATGTCTTCTCAAAGCAAATCCAAGACCTTCTGGTGACAAAGTTTCCATTATAGCACAAACCCTGGCTCTTCCTCCAGGCACATATACTTCAGCATCCAGAACAGGATTGGCTTCATCAAGAGGTCTGCCGGAACTTAATCTTAGTCTTGTTGCAAGAAGTTCGGTATCTTCTTTTGTCTGCACTATGTTAGTCGAGCATTCTCCATAGTTGCCATGAATGAGATAAATCGGGGAAGTTCCCGGCGGTGAGTTGACAAATATATCTTGAACATAATCGTCTGACAATATTATTTCGAGAATTCCTATTCCTGCCGTATATCTTACAAGAATGGACGCAATAATTTTTAATCTATCTTCTGAAATATTTGCGGAACCAGCAAGGTCTCTGAGCATATCCAGACCAATGTTATAGAAATTTTTTCTTACTTCTGAAGATGCAAATTCTTCTTTTTCGAGCGGTCTGTGGCTTGCCATGTATCTTTTTGCTCTGTCCAATAATTCATATTCTTCTTCTTCAAGTTTAAATTCGAGAGGCACTAAATGGTACTGCATCCTGACTTCGCCGGGCACTTTATAAATTTCAACTTTTGCGTCATTAATCTGGTAACTATCAATCATTTCGGCTTTGTCCGGAGGCGTTGCCTGGTATTTTGTGTAAGTAAAATTAGGTCTTACTGAAGGAATAAAGAGTTGCCTATATATAGACCGGTCACCAACTTTATAACCTGATAAAAACTCCTGAACTTTTTTTATAAGAGTTGTTTCTTCAAGCATTTTTTTTAATGGAATGAGTGTTTTTTCCAAGTAATGATTATAGCAATCATGGCACATTCCTTTTGTTCTTTCACTTAATACTTTTGTGTGCCTGATTCTTCTGATTAATATTACGTAAGCCCCAACAGGATCATTTCTTAATTTCGGGGATATTGTGTTGTTTAAAAAATCAAGTCTGTAAGATACGCATCTATCGCATTTTTCTGTGACTAGATTTTTGTATGAGAAAAGTTTGTTTATTGTTATTTTTTCTATAAGTTTTGCAATTTCCAGCAACATCTGAGTTTGTTCAAAATTATATTCATATTCCCTTTCTTTTGCAAGAATGATGGATTTAGCATTTTTTACAGACATTAAGTCAGTTATAATTCCACTCATGCATTCGGGGAAATCTTCTATTGAGGAACCATAGATGCAATTCAAACAATCTATTTTAAGTACATCATCTTTAAATGTATAGGTCTTTGGCATAAAATATCTTGATAAATAAGATTAAATTAATTTACAATATATTTTATTGTTGTAAAAAAATTGAATTATTTTTAGCAAGTGAGAATCAATATCTACAAATTTTCTTCAATAATTTCCCTGAAAGCAGATATAACTTTATCAATTTCTTCTTTTGTTAGCAGATAAGTAGATATTTTGAAATTTTTTGTAAGCCCCGGCTTTATTCCGGTTATTCTTCTTTTTTTAAGTTCATGGTATAGGAAGTAACCTCTTTTTTTATGCTTCTGCGAAATTTTATATAAAGTAGGAGCTTCAAAAAAAAGCAAATCATGATTGTGGGGTTTTTCGCCAAGCTGGTTTATTCCAAGTTTTTCCATTTCACTGGAAAAATATCTTGCTTTTTTAACTTCTTTATCCCAGTTTTTAATCCTTTCTTTTACTTTTGGGAAGGAAGCAATCAATGTCGCTACCGCAGTTCCTCTCGATTCAGAACCAATAAATTCTATTTCTTTATTCACTAACTCTGATTTTTTAAAAAGTATTTTTTCCCATTTTTTCTTTGCGCCTAAAATACCGAGCGGTCCCGAGGAGGCCATTGATTTATGACATGAACCAATTATAAAATCAGCCCCGATTTCTTTCATTGATACAGGCATCCGTCCAACTGAATAAGCCCCGTTAATTAAATAAGGAACTTTGTATTTTTCCGCGATTTTCCCGAGTTTTTTTGCATCAGGCAGATTGCCATAATTCCCGTCAGGATAGGTAAGTAAAATCATGGAGGGTTTGTGTTTTTTTATTAAATCTTCATAATCTCCAACATTAATTTTGTAATCAGGTTTTCCGGAATTTTTAACTTCAATAATTTTTAATTTGCATCTTTCTGCTGCGGTGATTGTGGTGTAATGCCTATTCCCATCAACAATAATTGTATCCCCGGGTTTTGTGATGCAGTGCATAACATTAAATATTCCTTCTCTTGCCCCAAGTGTAAATTTTGAGATATCAGCTCCAAGAAATTCAGGCAACTCTTTTTTAAGGAACTCTTTAATTATAGGCATTTCTTCTATTTCCAGTCCAGGACTTATATCATAGGTAGCATACCCATCTCCAAATTCTATAAGAGCTTCTCTACCTTCTTTTGTTAGAATTCCACCTCTTTGTATTGGGTTTAGATTAATCTCAGATTTTTGTCTTTTTAAGAGCATAATTAATTAAATGTGTATTATTTATCCAATAAAAATATATCAGCAAGAGAATCAATTTTTCCATAAATTATAAATTTTTTTCCATTCAGTGTTCTGTAAACAGTTTTTTCTTTAGTCCAACTCCATTTACTATTCTTAGTTTCTACCAGCTGTTCTATATTTTTTATAACTTCGAATTAGAGGTTATTACTTCTTTTTCACTTATAGTATCAATATAATAGTCTCCAGTAGAATACATTCTGTAATTTGATATAATTCAAATTTATTTTCAGGATAAATTCTGTAAAGTTTTTATACTCTCTTTTTTCTGCTAATACATATTTTGTTATCTTCATTGATGTGTTGATTATAAAATTTTAAACAAGTTCAATCTCAAAATTTTCTTTTATAAAATTAATAGCTTCTTCAGAGGAAATCCTGTGTTTTTGTCCAATTTTTGTTTTTCCGTATCCCGGTCTTTTTAAGGTTACACATACATCAAGACCGAAAATTCCTATTTTAGGGTCATATTCGGTTCCGGGTATTTCAATATATTCAGGGATTCCAAATGAGAATGTTCTTCCTGAAAAACACTTTTTATTTAATTTTCCTTCTTTTGCTTTAAAAAATCTTGATAAAAATTTCTTTGTTTCTTCACCCCTGATTGTTACAATAACACCTATATCTCTACCTTTTGCAATTCCAAAAGTGGTCCTTTTCTTAGTTTTCCTATAAACAGGTTTTTTATTAGTTATTCTCTCAAGAATTGTTTTTGCGTTTTCTAATTTTTCTCCAGGTTCTCCTGTGCCTATATTAAGCACGATCTTTTCAATTTTTATCTCCCTCATTTTGTTTTCTGCCATAAACCCTTTATAAATAAAATAATTTAAGTCATTTGTCGGCTGATTTTTGGTATGCGGGAGGGGAGACTTCCGAAAATCCTTTATTTTTAGTTTTTAGGATATAGACTCCATTCTTTTTGCTTTGCAAAAAGATGCATCGTCCAAAGGACGAATGTTTATCCAATCTATTTAATTAAGGGTTGCTTCGAACTCCCGAACTGACTAACAGACAGAGTCCTAAGCCCTGCGCCTTTTTATGGAGCTTGTATTTAATTTTGTTTCTCTTTTTTTAAAGAGAAAGGGCTCGACCACTTGGCTACCCCCGCATAATTAATTCACTTCTTAAATTTTAGATAAGGATTTGATTAAAATTCCTTTTTGTTTGTTTTTTTGTGCTCTTCAATTATAGTTAATAGGTGTCAACATAACTGACCCCGCTGATCCTGTGGGTTCTGAAGAGTTGTCCCCTACTGGCGCTAATTCAAATAAGAACATTGATACCGGGAGAGAGAAGACAAATGGTTTATAGGGTTTATATATCACAACTGATTAATATAATAACCGGGATGATAAATTATGGCTACTAAACATAAACAAGGAATAAAGAATACTGCTGAACTAAGAGAAATCAAAAAGATAATAGTCCCCATACTCAAACGCAATGGTGTTGTAAAGGCGGGCATTTTCGGCTCTTATGCGCGAGGCGAAGCCAAAAAGAACAGTGACCTTGATATACTGATTAAATTCAAGGGCAGAAAAAGCCTGCTGGATTTAGTGGGGGTGAAACAGGATATTGAGGAAAAAATGGGAAAAAAGGTTGATGTGGTTGAATACTCAACCATTCATCCTCTTTTGAAGGAGCAGATACTCCATGAAGAGATCAAGATAATATGAAAAGAAATGTAAAGATATTCATTTTAGATATTGAAGAATGTATTGAAGCAAAATAGAGGGATACATGGAAGATATTAGTAAAGTGACCTTTTTTGGAGAAAGAAAGATACAGGGTGCAGTATTGAGAAGACTGGAAGTTATTGGCGAAGCTGTCAAAAATTTACCTTAGGATTTTAGAGAAAAATATCCTAACATTGACTGGAAAAAGATTGCTGGGTTGAGAGATGTTCTGATTCATACATATTTTGGTGTTAGTCTCGAACGTATCTGGGTTATTGTCAAAGATGATTTGCCTGATCTGAAAAAGAAGATTAAAAAGATATTGGATGATATGGAAAAATGATATTTATAGAAACTATTGGAGTTTTGAAAACAAAACTCCACCTTAACCCCAATCCAGCTCTATATAAACATAAAAACCCTGAAGGACAATTATCAGATGGGAGAAGTTGTTAATATAACTGACCCCGCTGAGTTGGAAAATAAAGAGATTTCATGGATAGAGAACCTTTTAAAATATCTCCTGCAGTTGTTTAACAACTTAATTTGAAGGATTTTCACGAACTGAAAATAGAAGGAAATTATAATCCAAAAAAATTCGGTTTCTGGTTAACAAACTGCAATACTCTTTTTAATCCGAGCAATTTTGGAACTTTAAATTCTTTCCCCGATAGTTCAGATGCAAGTTTAAAATAATTTATGCTGGCTTTTGACAGAGGTCTATAATTTACAATCGGATTTTTCAATTTTAAACTCCTCAGGATATTTTCATCAAAAGGTATTGTTGAGATCACTTTTGTGTTTGTGCATGCTTCTATTTCTTCTTTTCCAAATTCATAGTTTTTGTTCCTCTGTTTGTTTAATATAATACCTCCAATCTTAATGTTCATCTCTTTTGCGAGTTCTATTGTTTTCATACAATCCGTAATATCAGGGAGATAAGGTTCAAGTACAACAAGAATTTCATCGCAGCTTCTCAACACAGAAAGACTTTCTTTGTTAAGTCCTGGAGGCGAATCTATTAATAAATTATAGGGGCATTTTTTCAGGAAATTTTTGAAGTTTGATAAATCTGTTTCAAGAAAATTAAGAGATACATGGGCAGGTATGAATCTTAACCCGGTTTCATGAATATATAATGCATTAAGGAGAGATATTTTTTTTTCAATAACTTCCTGTAAGGTTGTATTGTATTTAAATATTCCAAGGTGCAACCCAAGATTTGAATTTTTTATATCGCCGTCAACAACAACAACATTTTCCCCAAGTATGTGCATTGCAAGACCTAAATTAATTGTTGTTGTGGTTTTTCCAACACCACCTTTCCCGGATAATACTCCTCTAATCATGTTTTATGGCTGAATAATACTTTTTTTTGCCAACAAACCTACTTTTAAGTATTTTATCATTTTCCATTTTTTTAAGATATTCATTTGCCCTGTTTCTTGATAGTTTTAATACTTTTCCAACTTCAGAAGAAGTCATTTCTTTATCATTAAGTAGGAAGGTTACACTTTTTATCTTTTTTAGGTCAAAATTACTTTTCCCTTCAATTTTTTTCTTTATTTCTTCAACTTTATAACCTAGTTCTTTTAATTGGCAGTTGACTTCCAGTACTTCATTGAAATTTTTTCTTGGTTTTCCTATAAGATCTTTTACGATTAGCAGGTCTTCAGATATATTTATCTTTGTCATTTTAATCACCTTCGGATATTTCCATAAGTTTTTTTCTAATATTTTCTATTGTTTTTGAATCCAAATTATTTAAAATATCCTTGCATTTTAATATAAATTTTTTTACTTCAGTTTCATTTTCTAAAAGTATTGGTTTAAGGTAATATTGCGTCTGGATTCGATTGGTTTTTAGGTTTTTAAGATAATTTATTTCTGATGAATTAAAATCAAATAAGTTCATTAGTTCGATACTGCAATCATGAATTTCACATCTAATTCCGCATTTCATCAATATGGAGTAAAATGCATTATAGCAGGCATAATAACCGGTTATTATCTTCCATTTCCCTGTGGTGGAGAAAACGTTTTCGAGAGTGTTGTCGGCTTCTTTCATATATGATTCACTTAAGTGCGGTTTTAGTTCAATCAATCTAATACCTTTGTTTTGATTTGAACACCATAAAATTTTATCTTTATTCATGATTCACCTTTAAAAAAATATTAACTAATTTTGAGATATTTCCAAACAAAATATGATTTTTCATTATCTCCAGAGCAAGAGGATTTTCTGATTTAAGTAATTTAAGGAATTCATTATGAGATATATAATGTTCATTAATCTCAGTGATTTGTTTTTGCTTTATTTTTTCAATTTCTTTTTTGTTGCTTTTTCCAAGAATTACAAGATCAATATCAGATTCTTTAGTATATTTTCCAGAAGCATATGAACCGAAGATTATAAGGTCTTCGCAATAATTCAAAATTTCATTAATACCAACATTTTTTGTTTTTAACTGGAAATACAAGGCTTTTTGGTTTTCAATTAGACTAAATATTATTTTAGTGGTTTGTTTTTTGGAATCAAAATAATATAATTTGTTCTTGCCTTCCTTTGTATAATTGATTAAACTAAGCGCAACAAGTTTATTTAAATACCTTGAAGCTGTTTGTTGGGGAATATTGGTTTTTTTTGTTAATATGCTCGCAGATAATCTGGCATGATACTTCTCAGAAAAAGGTATTAATAAATCCACCCATTTTTGAGTAATATTACCCATTTTTGGTGTTTTGGAATTTATCATAGTTTGAAGTTAATAATCAAATTATAAGTAAGCATAATTAATGTATTTATTTATATAGTATATCGACACTTGTTTTATTTAAATTTTATTTTGCAGTGTTGGCTATATTAAGGGGTAATAATAAGGATTCCTGTTTTTGCTGTTTGTCGACACATCATTATCTGTTACTTACATCTGTGTTGGAGTATTAGGTTATGATTTATTTTTCAATTTAACTTTTTGTTCAAATCAAGGCAGAAATAGGATCAAAACCAATAATCCAATTTACTACAAACTGCTTTATTCCCCAATGGGTTTAATACCCCGCAGCTTGCTGCGATAAATGATAAATGATTATTTCTGAATTATGGACGTCCGTCACGCTTGCCATTATATATATCGCATTAGGTATCTTGTTCAATTAAAATTTATGAATTCCAATTAAAAGATACCCCGTAGCTCATTCATCTTTCAGATGATGCATCATTAGCAAAGCTAATGAATGTGCTGCG
>CAZLSF010000032.1:0-9894 GCA_964562245.1 uncultured archaeon
GTTTTCAGTCCGGAGTATGTTGGAGAAAGCAAATATTATAATTCTTACTTCCCGGACAAAATGATTGAAACACCATTTTTTATTTTGGGCGGAGAAAAGAAAGATACAAGCAAAGTGATTGATATTCTTTTGCCGATTTTGGGCCCAGATAAAAAATATTTACAAATGACAAGCTTAGAAGCGGAACTTGTGAAGTACGTAGAAAATACTTTTTTCGCAACAAAAATAACTTATTGCCAAGAAATATTCGACTTATGTGAAAAAGTAGGCGCAGATTGGAACACAGTGCGAGAGGGATGGCTTGCAGATCCAAGAATCAATCCAATGCATACTGCAGTCTTCAGAGAAGATCGTGGATTCGGAGGAAAATGTTTACCCAAAGATACAAATGCACTGGCAGAGTACATGAGAAAAAATGGAATTGAACCAACAATACTTGATGCAGTGCTTAAGAAAAATAAAGAGATAAGGGGAGACAGGCCATGAGTGAAAAAGTAAATTGTAAATTATGTAATAAGAAAAAGCCACATGGTCACAAAGGTTGTAATGAGTGTGGAACTTTTAGAATTCAAATTGGAGAACCCAAACCCAGAAAGGAAAAAAAGAAATGAGAATATATTTAAAAGTCAAAGCCATTAAAACAGTACCAGGAAAACAAAGCCAATGAAACAATACAGAAAGAAACCAATTGTAATAGAAGCAGTCCAAATAACAGAAAGCACATTTTCAGGACCACATCCAAACCCAGAACACATAAAAGGATTAATTTATGATCCAATCAAGAAACAAGTAGAGATTGAAACTCTTGAAGGCACAATGATTGGAAATTTAGGAGATTGGATAATCAAAGGAATCAATGAAGAATTCTATCCTTGCAAGCCAGATATATTTGAAAAAACTTACGAGGAAGTTAATTAATTCAAAATGGAAAATAAAGATAAATCTACAAAAGAAAGTCCAAAGATGTCCCAAAAGTCAACTAAAAAGAGAAAACACTCCAAAAAACCTGCAAAAGGAATAGGAGAGGGCAGAGAAATAGAGTACAATTTTTCTGGAATGAAACCAACAAGAATAAGAAAAGCTGCATTTATTGAACAATTGATTGAATCACTTTACAATATAAAATTTGCCTGCAGACAAGTAGGAGTTGATCGTAGAACTTACACCAGATGGAAAACAAACGATTCAGAATTTGAAAGGGCTTGTGAAGAAATAAATGAAGGAATTAAGGATGAAGCAGAAGTTATGCTTCAACAGAAGATAACAGAAAAAGATACGGCCAGTTTAATATTTTTTCTAAAAACAAAGTGTAAAGACAGGGGATACATCGAAAGAAGGGAAAATGTAATTGAAGGAAAACTTGAATCAACTCAACTTATACCAGGAATAATTGTAATAGAAAAACCTGATGATGAAGAGGAAACACAAAAAGGTCTGGGTGCAGAGCCAATTCCACATCCAGATAAAAAAGAGAGTGAAGAGATGCCAGAACCCAAAGTGTCGGACCAAAAGAAACCTAACGATACACCACAAGACACCACTCAGCCAAGGTGGTCTGGACAATCTTGAAAACATTAAGGTTCTTTGTAGAAAATGTCATAATGAATTGCATGGAATTAAACCAAGAACAAAATCAAGAGTTGCATCTAAAACTTTCAATGGATATAAGAAGAAGGCATAATTTTAAAAAGAATTGATTGTTTATAATTTTACTTAAAGGGTTGTTCGGATGCCGTAGTAATCCTTCGGGGATGTAAACTCTGAATTAACAGAGCAAAGTTGTGAAAGTCAACGGGTCCTGGAATCAAGACGTGGCATAATTTTCTTTCAACCATATTTAAAAACAGAAGTATTTTTATTTAATTATGAAGAAATTAATTTTCAAGCCAACTAAAAAACAATATTTAGCTTTTCAAAAGTTGATGGATTGGACCACAAGATATATTTTATTTGGGGGTGGTGCAGGTGGTGGCAAATCTTATTTATTGGTTGCATGGATTGTGACAATGGCGCTTAATTATCCTCAAACTAAATGGTTTATTGGAAGAAAAGAATTGAAAAGATTAATGAGTTCAACATACATAACATTCTTAAAATTTTGTCAAGATTATGGTATTCCAAGAGATTCATGGAAGCTTAACGGACAATATAATTATATTGAATTTGTTAATGGTTCAAGGATTGATTTATTAGATGTTGATTATAAACCGAGTGATCCTTTATTTGAAAGATTTGGTTCGATGGAATTTACAGGTGGAGCAATTGAAGAAGTAGGAGAAGTTTGCTTTGATGCATATGATACATTGAAATCAAGAATTAATAGACACTTAAACGATCATTACAAAATCCCTGCAAAATTATTGATGACTTGTAATCCCAAACGACACTGGGCATATTTTGATTTTTACAGACCATGGACCAAAGGAGAACTTGATAAAGATTATTGTTTTATTCAATCCCTTTATAATGATAATCCTTATACTGCAGGAAGTTATGGAGAAACACTGGCCACAATTAAAAATAAAGCCAAAAGGCAAAGATTAATGTTGGGAGATTGGGAATACGAAGATGACCCAAGTGCATTAATTGACACAGATAAAATAAACGATTTATTCACAACTTCTCCAAGAATTGCGAGAGCCAAATATATTACTTGTGATGTTGCAAGATTTGGTGGTGACTTTACAGTTATCTTTTTGTGGCAAGGTTTACATCTGGTTAAAGCAATGTTTATGGAGAAATCAAGTACCAGGGAAGTACGATTAAAACTTGAAGAGTGGGCCAAGAAATTCAATGTTCCAAGAAGCAATATTATAGTTGATGAAGATGGAGTCGGTGGCGGTGTAAAAGATGAAATGCAAGGAATCAAAGGATTTGTTAATAATTCAAGTCCAGTCAGAACAAAAAAACAAAGAGAGAAAAAAGAAGAAAATTACTCAAACCTAAAAACACAATGTTATTACAGATTAGCAGACTTCATAAATTTAGGAAGAATGTCAATTGGAAAAGTTGAAGAAAAAATAAAACAAGGATTGGTTGAAGATTTGAGTATGGTTAAATCGGATAATGTAGATAATGATGAAATTCAAAAATTAATTAAAAAAGAAGAAGTGAAAAAAGTTCTTGGAAGAAGTCCAGACTTTTCAGATGCCTTAATGATAAGAATGTATTTTGAATTAAGCCATATTGATTATACTGGGAGAGCCGGATGAGGAAACTGGGTGTTCATTTAAGAAATTGTAAATATTGTGGCCGTGAATTTGGAGTAGTGCTTAAAGGAACAATTGGGATTAAGGATTATCCGAAGGATTTGAGATTTAGGCCTTGGAGAGCCATCACCTGTTCAAAACCGTGTTCAAGGGATTTGCAGTCAAAAAATAAAAAAGAAAAAAGAAAAAATAAACCAAAAACTATAAAATAAACAAAAACTTAAAAAAACCATGGAAAGAAAGTCTCATTCATTATTTAAAAATTGTGAGTTCGAAAAAGGTCAAGTAAAATCTCCTAAATCTTACAAAAAAAGTTATGATAATTATAGTCCTGCAGGTAATTCTGGAAAGGTAACAAAAGCTGGCAAACGTGCAGATTCATCTAAACAACAAGAAGAAAAAGTTAACCCAGATATTTTAAGAGGATATTTTTTGAGTGACCCAGTAATCAGACAAGCAATTCAAACAGATGTAGACAATGTGTGTGCAGGATATTATTTTGAGATGAAAAAAGATAATTCAGAATCAGAAGCACAGATTGAACACGCAAAGAAAATATTCTTAAGAGATAACTTTATGGAGAAATGGAGAAATATCCAAACTTGTCAAGGAGTTTATGATGATGCATACCAAGAGATTAAAGTTTATTTAAATGCAGAAGGAGAAATAGTATTCGATTCTTATATTTTAGAAACCCCTACAATTGAAATTAAAAATAAAGAGACTGGAGAAATAAAACATTATGAACAAAAAATTCAAGGAAAAATTGTTGCTGAGTTATCACCAGATGAAATAATTCATTACAGATTTAATGCATTTGGTGATAGAGATTATGGATTAAGCTTGATGGGTTCAGTTCTTTATTCTGGAGCAATTAGAAAATTTATAGAAAAATATAATGTTGCAATTTTCCAAAATCACAAACCAAGAAGTTTATGGTTGTTCCCAGAAGACATGGATGTTGAGACTTACAATGATAATGTTGATTTAATTCAAGATGCAAAATCTGATCCAAATAAAGATATTTATTTGAGAGGAACAGAAATTCAAAACAAAGCATTTGTTAATCAAAAAGACATTGATTTTATCCAAGGTTATAAAATCGCAAGAGAAGAAATTATAACAGGTTTAGGAGTTCCACCAATTATGCTTGGTTTACCAGAAGGTTCGAACAAGGCAAGCGGAGACACACAACTGCAAGCTTATGACAGAAGAACATCATCAAAACAGGAATCATTCGCATATAAAATTAATTCTGAGTTGATGCCTAAATTGGGTCTTGATTTAATTGAATTCAAAACAAAAAAACCCCACAAACGTGACGAAATAAGAGAGTTAGATATTGTAAATAAAATGAAAGGATTGGTGACTCTTAATGAAGCGCGTCTTGAATTAGGAAAACCAGAATTAGATTTAAAAGAATATCCAGAAGCAAATCAAATATGGAAAGATGGTCAAACAAGTTCAAATGGTTTTTCTGAAGAAACAAGGCCATCAGTTGAAGAAGACTTTGAAAAAGCACTTAAAAAAAAAGATAAAAAAAAAATTGAAATAGTGGCCCCAAAAGTTCTAAAAAAAAAAGAAAATCCAATAATTAATGATCGTGAAAAGTTTTGGAATAAAGTCAAAGCAGAAACAAACAAAGTAATCGATAATTTGAAAGGTCGAGGATTTTTGAAACAATTGCCAAATATAGACGCTGAATTAAGCAACGTAACGAATTTATTTTTAACTTCCACACTTGCGTCCGACTTATTAAGCGGAGTAAATAAGGAATATCAAACAGCCGGAGACAAAGTCGCGAGTAAACTCGGATTGCCTTTTAATCCATTTTTAGAAGAATTAGATTTCTTGAAAGGTTATAATTTAGATTTAGTTAAGGTAAAAAACGAAAGAGAGCTCGGACAAATAAAACAAAGGTTAGAAATTGGAATAATGAATAATCAATCAGCTACAGAATTAAAGAAATCAATTGATCAGATTAGAAAAACAGCGAAACGTCATACTGAAACATTGGTCCGAACAGAAATGAATCGAGCAAACAACATGGGTGGACTTCAAGCAATGATTCAAAGCGGAGCAACTGCAAAGAAATATTTAAACATAACATTTGATAATCGAACAAGCCCTCAAAGTAAATTATTTTTTAAGAAATATGGAACAATTCAACAAGCCATTCCTCTCGACGAAGAATTCAAAATAACATATAAAGGAAAAGTGTATTCTGGACAAGCGCCACCATTTATGCCAAACGATCGTGACGCTTTAGTTTACACTGCAGAATTATGAGTCAAAATAAAGTAATTCAAGATGGAGAAGGGCGAGGATATCAAATGAAAGTCCGAGAAAATGGTTCAATAGATGTGAATAATTTAGATAAATATCATGAACCAATAGATGCGTATTTGTATAAAAAAACTGCAACACCAGTCATCACATCAAATGTAACGATGGGAGATATAATAGTGAATGTTAATTCAACCACTGGAGTAATAGTAGGTGAAGCAATAACTTTTTATGAAGGTAAAAGAATGTATCAATCATTAGTCAAAGCTACAACTACAAACACGATAACACTTAGTTCGGCGATTGATTTTGCATATACAACAAATGCATTAGTTGAAACTGGTCCATGGAACATGGCGGTTGATGGAACCACCCCTCAAATATTTTCAATAAAAGCACCACCAAACGCAACAGTGGATATTCATACAATTAATTGTAGTATGTTAAATACGACTGCAATGGATGATGGAACATTTGGGGGAATAAATCAATTAACAAATGGAATTATCCTTAAATTTATTGATGGATTTACTAAAAATTTAGCATTAATTGTTAATAATTTGGGATTTTGGGAAATTGGATTTTCAACAGAGTATTCAACAAAAGCACCTGCAGGAAAATATGGATTTAAAGCAAGAAGACACATACCTATAGTTAATGGTTCTGTTTTGAGAGTTAAAGAAAACAGTGAATTTCAAATTGAAATACAAGATGATTTAACTGGTTTAGATTTTATGGCAATGACAATAGATGGTCATGTTGTTTAAACAAAACATATATAATTCATTCATTCTTATAATTATTATGAAAAGTTTGTTATTACAAAAAGATCAATTAAAATTTAATCTATTTTGTCCGTTTGAAAAGTCATTTCAGATAACAGAAGAACAACCAGAAATGCCTGAAAAATTCGCAAGTCTTCAATTAGACCCAGGGTATTATGTTTGGGGTTACGCAAGTGTTCAAGGGGTAGATTTACAAGGCGATGTTTTTCCAATTGAAACATTAAAACAAATGGCTCCGGGATTAACTCAACCACCTTACAACAAAATATTTTTATTCCATAATTACGAAGATATAGCATCCGGAACAATAATCGCAACAGCAATGGATGATAAAGGATTATTAATTTTGGCTAAATTAAACGAAGAACATTCAAGAGCTCAAGAAGTATGGGGTTCAGTTCAAAACCAATCACTTGATGGTTTCTCGATGGGTGGTTCATTTTTGAGAGTTGATACAATCGAAGATGAAGAATCTGGAATGACTTTTAATGTAGTTAGAGAAGCAATCGCTACAGAAGTGAGTTTAACAAGTGCTCCAGTTAATGGTGAAAGTATAATTCTTGGAGCTTTCAAAAAATCAAAAGATATTTTTTACAAAGCAGAAGATAAAAATTTTAATAAATCTTTGAAAATTGAGATGAAAGGTGAAGATAAAAAGTTCTTTATCAACCAAGAATTTATGAAATCTATTGATTCACAAAAAGAAGAAAAATATATAAAGAATCAGAAACTTAAGAAAGGTATGGTAGAAGTTAAAGATTTAAATTCTAAACAAAAAGAAGTTTTCGATAAAGCTGTTTCTGAAGGAAAAAATAAAGATGAAGCAATGAAACTTGCAAGTGCATTATTGGATAAAGAAGCAGTTGAGGGAGTTAAAACAAAAAACGAAGAACTTGCTGAAAATCCAGAGAAAACTGGCGCTGAAAATGAAAAGACTAAAAAGAAAGAATTGAAGAAATCTCTTGACGACGAAAAAGAATCAAGCTCAGAAGAAGAAACTGAAACATCAGAGGCTAATGATGAAGAAGGTGACAATGCTGAATCTTCTGAGGATGTCACTAAAAAAGAAAATGAAGAAACTGGGAAAGAAGAAAGTGAAAAAACTGATGAAGAAAAAGTTGAAGAAGCAGAAAAGAAAAAAGTTGAAGAATCTGCTGAGGAAGAAAAAGAAAATGAATCTGAGGAAACTGAAGAAAAAGAAGAAGAAACAATTGAACAAAAATATGAAAAAGCGTTAAAGACAATCGAACAATTAGAATCTGAACTTGCCCCTTTCAAAAAGGCTATGCCTGGAAAAAAGAATGATAGTCCAGAAAAAAAACCATTAAGAAAATCTATTAAGACTAAACAAGATTCATCAGTGAAAGCAGTTAATGGAACAGAATCACCTAAATTAAAAACCCCTTTCTTAGACTGGGTAAAAAAGGTGTGATTAAATTTGGAGAGTGAATTATGTTAAAAAAAGCAATAATCGGACAAGCGTTTTATAAAAGTATGAGCAAATTAGCTGATGCTGAAGATGCAGAAGCCGGAAATGTTTTTCTGAAAGCACTAACTCACGACACTGCAACAAGCGGTGAGGAATTTATTCCCACTAAATGGTCTGCGGATATAATCCGAGAACTTTATGAAAGGTCATGGCATAGGCAGATAATCCCTACCTTAACAATGACTTCTCTGAAGATGAAGATTCCATCGTTCACAACGAAGAACTCAGCGAAGTATATCGGTGCATCGATTGTTTCAACAGATCCCGCTAACCAGTTGCCTTTAAGCAGTCCTACAACTTCGGAAGTAGAAATTGAATTGAAAACTCTGACTATCAACTTGATGTTAGATAATAAATTCATGGAATACAACGCAAGTGAACAAATTGAAACTATCTTGAAAGAAGATATGATCAATGCGACTATGGAAGCAGAAATCAATGCCATTGTTAATGGTGACGATTCTGGAACTCATATGGATAGCGATATAACAGACGCTGATGATGTAAGAAAAGCTTTCAAAGGTTTAAGAAAACTTGCGACAGGAACAGCCGTTGACGGAGCAAATGCCGAGTTCGACGAAGATGTTCTATCGAAGATGCTTAAGTCGTTGGGAATTTATGGGCAAGGAAGAAAAAACAGATGTGTATTCATTGGATCGCCATCAGTTGCAGACCAAATTAGACGTAATGTAGAAGCAGTTAAGACTTGGGATAAATACCAACTTGACGCGACAATCTTTAAGGGTGAAGTACCACCTATTTATGGAGTTCAATTTATTGAATCGAACTTTGTAAGAGAAGATTTGAATGCTTCTGGAGTTTACGACGGAGTAACTGAGACACAAACAGAATCAATTCTTTTCAATGCTGATGAAGTTTTCATTGGTGTTCCTCAAAAGTCCTCAAGAACTTTGAAGATTAAGAAATGGGATGATCCTCGATTTGATAGAATCCAGTTAATTTTGTTAGAAGACATTGGGTTTCAAGCAAGACACACAGATGCAATTGTAGTGGCGTATAACGTCGCAACTGCTATCAGTGCCGCCTCATAAGGTTAGAAAAGCCTTAAATTTATTTTTATTTTTTTTAAAATTTTTCAAAAAACCAGGAGTGGATACTCAAAAATCAAAATGGCAGCTACATTCGAATTAAAAATATATACTGGAACAAACGCAGGAACTGAAAGTCCTGCAGGAGATGCGACTAATTGGAATTTACAATCTACTGATGCTTATGATTCTACAGGAACAGATTATCAAACTAATAAAATTCAAAGGCCTGCTTCCGGAACAAATTATTCTTACGAAAGATGGTTAAAGGGAAAATTTAATGGAACTTTTAATTCAATTACAAATGTAAAAGTTTGGAAGTCTTCTGGAACTTTATCTGATGGAAATTTAGCTTTATTTATTGGAGAAACAGATACAGGAGTCACACCAGTAGATACAAACTCGAGTGTTGCTACAACTGCAATGCCAACAACTGAAGGAACTGCAATCGATATCACACCTGCGGGTGGAATTAGTAATGATGGAGATAAAACAGATTTTGCAGTTGTTCAATTAGATGTGCCAGATACAGTAACAACTCCTGGAGACATTGGAACTCAAACTCTAACTTTTCAATATGATGAGAGTTAATTAATTTTAAAAATTTCAATACAATGAAAAATGAGAAAAATAATTCTAACCAATACAGAAATTAATTATAAAGATGATAGTCCAGATATTAATATTTTTAATAAAGAAATGTTAAATGAGGGATTTGACAAAATTAAAAGTTTTGAAGTTAATTCTAAAGGTCACCAAGTGAGAGTTAATCTTGTTGACGGAGAAATTGAAATTGATGGAAAATTGATTGATTTAGAAATTGATGAAAAAACAAAAACTAAATTAACAAATCTCAAATGGATTAATTTTCGTAGAGTTAAAAAATCTTATCGTATGTCTGGAAATATTTCTAAAACAACTAAATACGGAATTGGATTTCAAGGATTAATCGACGGTAAAAACTTTAAAAGATTTATTCTATTGGATAGAGAAAAAATTGAGTTGAATAAATAATGGCATTAATTGACAACTTAATTTCTTATTACAAATTAGATGAAACAAGTGGAACTGTTTTG
>CAZLSF010000033.1:0-1533 GCA_964562245.1 uncultured archaeon
GCGTAATTTAATATTTCATCTTCGCTTTTTGGAGTTATATTTGTAACAAGCCATCCAAATTCTCTGTGATATACCTGCACAGGTTCCTTGCTTGAATTAATTACAACTTCTTCTAATGCCGGGTCATTCAACAAAATTTCTAATTTGCCCAAACCAAGCATTTCATGAACTATCATCCCAACCATATAATTTTTCTTGCTATCTTCTATTTTTGGAATAAGTTTTTCCACTTCATTTCTTGCTTTATTCCTGAAATCCTCAGTTAACTTCTTTTTTTTATCCAGAGAATTGTAAGAAACCAATTGAAGTTGAGTTATCAATCTTTCTTTGATTTCTTCATATACTGCTTTGGTGCCTTCATCTAACTCCAAAAATTTTATGAAATAATTTGTAACAAAACCTTTCTTGCTTTTTAAAATCTCCACATCTACGCTATAATTCTCCAATTCAATTTTATATTTACTTAACATACTCTACAGATATTTTTCCAAATAATGATTTCTTATATTTGATTAAATCGTGATCTTCTAATATTTCCAGCCACTCTTCTATTTTTTCTTCGTCCAGGTTTAATTTTTCTTTCAGTTCTTTCATATTTGTCTCTTTTTTCCTCAAAAGATCTAAAAGTTTATCAACCTTAGTTTCAATTATATTTCCAACCACACCTTCATTTTTAGTTGAAAAAATATTTCTTGCCATTTTGTTTAATATTCCACTCCTTGTAACAACACCTACAACTTCTTTATGATTCATAACCGCAACACATCCCGAGTTGTGCAGATGCATAATAAGTATTGCTTTTGATAAACTATCTTCTTTATTCACCCATATAAATTCACTCATAATATCTCCTGCTTTTAGTTTTGCAATTTTTTTCTTCTTCCTTAATACATCAAGTATATCTGGGAGAATAATTAAACCCTTAACTTTTCCCTTTTTTGAAATAAAAATGCCATTGCACTTCTTTTCTGAAAACCTTCTCACCACCTTAACAATAGGAGATTCAATATCCATAATCTCAGCTTTTTTCATGACCTCGGCAACAGTTACTGAATTCAATATCTCTCTTTCAGTTCTCTTTGTGTTTTTCTTTTTCACAGGAATAACTGATTTTTTTGTTTTGGTTTCTTTTGTTCTTGGCATTTCATTTTTTTTAATTGATTGAACCTTTGTTGTCTTTCCTTTCTCTTTTGCAGTTGATTTTTTTGTTTTTTTTGCAATTGTTCTTCTTGATTTCTTTTGTTTTATTTCTTCAGTTGTTTCTTTTGCAGTCGGTTTAATTTTTTTTGTGGGAGTTGACTTCCTGAACAAAGACATCAATTTTGATTTAATACTTTCACCTAATTTTTTCTTTTTTTTATTTCGAGGCAATAATGCTTTAGATTTATTTGCGAATTTTGTTTCTTCAAGTTTTTTAATTTCAAAGTTAGATTTCTTCATCAGTTTTATTTTTTTATCTTTAGATTTTGGTTCATTTGTTAGTTTTGTTTTCCCAGTAATGGATTTTATTAACTTTATTTTCTTTGTTTTTTC
>CAZLSF010000033.1:1543-9464 GCA_964562245.1 uncultured archaeon
CTTAACGGAAAGTTTTTTTAATCTTTCCTGTTTCTTCAATAATTTATTTAATCTTTCTGTAACCTCATCTTCTTCACCCATAATTACCTTTAACTTATAATTATGAAAGCCCAAGTGTCTGTAGAATTCCTGATGGTCATTGGTATTGGCATAATTATAGTATCTTCATATGTTGTTTACAGTTATAATGCTATTTATTCTTATAAAGTAAATACAGATATTAGCATTACTAAAGATGCGCTTAAAAAAATAAGCGAAAATTCAAATTTTGTTTTTCAACAGGGAAAACCAGCAAAGCATACAATCACCATATGCTTACCTGAAACCATAACCGAGTGCTCATTAAACAACACTGTTCTTGCATGTTATCTCGGAGATAAATTAATAGAATCAACTTCAGAAGTAAATCTTACAGGATGGATTCCAAATACCTCTGGATGTTATGAAATAAAACTGGTTGCTGAAGATAATTATGTAAATCTTGTTAAATCAGAATAATATTAATATGAAAGCGCAGGCATCTGTTGAATTTTTGGTTCTGGTTGGTATATTAGGTTTAATATTTGTGATTATATTTAGTTATTCCGGAGGATATTATTTCTATTCAGAAAAACTGAAAACTGAAGAAAAATATGATAATGTGTGCAATACTGTGAAACTCGAAATAGAAACTGCTCTTGAAATAGGACCTTATTATAGACGGACTTTTTATCTTGAACCCGGAACGCACACAGTTTCAATACAAAATTATGAAGTCATTGTCAGCAAGGACAATCTGGTAAAAATCTGTTATATACCGATAAATATTTCAGCAAATCTAAATAATGGTGAAAATACTATAATATATAATGAAACGGGTATTTACTTTGTATAAAGGTCAGATTTTTTCATTTGATTTCCTTGTTGCTTGTTCAATATTTATTCTCATTCTTGCAATTCTGATTAATCATGTTGGGTATATTACCATGCAATTAGATGAACTAAAAGAAAAGCATGAATTGACTCGAAGCGGTTATAAACTAAGTGAAATATTTTTTACAGAAGGATATCCAAAAGACTGGAATGCCAGCAATGTTGAAATTATAGGTCTGCAGACAAACAACCGGATTGACTGGAACAAATTAAAAGAATTTGAGAACCTTGGATACCAGAAGAGTCTGATATTGCTGGGTCTTAAATATGATTACAATCTAACTATTGGAAATTATACTTTTGGAAAAAATCCTGAAAATGCATCTTCAGCTTTTATAGTAAACCGGGTTGGAATTCTAAATTCATCTATTGTTCCTGTGCAGGTTGTAATCTTTAAAATATGAAAGGTATGGTTTTTTCCTTAGATATTATTATCGGGATTTCTATCCTTATAATTATCCTTCTCTCAAGCAATTATCTTTTCTCAGTTCCTGAAATTCATGAAGAAATTGAGTATGAGCAAATGAACCTTGTGTCAAATGATTTCCTGAACTCAATGGCTGAAATAAAAGTATTTGAAGCCGCAAACCAGAGCAAAACAATAAAAAATCTGATAACAAACGGGAACCTGACTGAAGATGAATTAGAACTAAGCGTTCTTGATCTTATCTTAACTTATTGGGGTATTTACAAAGATGAAAATGATTTATTAAAAAAAGAACTTGCAGAAAATATAACCAAAGATATAATAAATTCTATTCCTGATTTGGATAACATTAATTTCAGTCTATTCATAGGAAATTATTCTATTGCAGGAAGTTGTTCCAACACATCAGAATCTTTATCTGTATCTAGTCTGATTGAAAATACCTACGGGTCCGGACCAAAATATGGTTATATTGCAAGAGCATATTTGAGCGGGATTAAAACAAACAAATCAAGATATTTGTATTTTGGCGGGTTTGTGGGGCAGGGTGATTTGAATTTTAACCTGAACATCCCGGAAACCGCAGGAACTATTATATCTGCTTATATTGAAGTTTATTCTGGTTCAAATTTTTCATTGTATATCAACGGGAATTTTTCAGGTAATTTCTCAGTAGACAATACAACAGGAAATTTCAGCGCAAATATAAAAAGCTCGGATATTAATTTATCAAATTTCATAAAAGGAAATAATACAATTGAGATTAAATTTAATTCTACAAATATTACAAACCAATATCTCGGTGGTGGTTTCCTTAAAGTTAATTACAATTCAACAGAACTTTATGAAGAAAAAGAATCCGGGAAGATGAAATATTATTTTCCGGGAATCACAGGACTTATAAACTTCTATGACGGGTTTTATGTAGATGGTGATTTAAATAACATGAGCGCTTATATTCATTACAAGAATAACATCTCAGGCGGGATTGTTTACCTTACAATTGCAAATTCAACAATATTCAGGAGCAATGAAACCGGAGATATCAATATAACTTTTGACAACTCAAACCTGAGTTACTATTTCAACAATTCAGGATTAAATTATACTGGATTAAGCATGAAAACAATACCATTGAAATTTGGCATAGAAAATATAATACCTTCCAATGGAGAAGGTTATGGAGACGCTGTGCTTATCACAGATGTTTCCGGGAGTATGATTACCTGTGATGTAGATTCCAATTGCACAGCAGGCATCTGCGACACCAGCGACCCATGCCACAGAAAAAGGATAAATGTAGCGAAAGACGCTGATAAAAATTTTGTTGACGGAATGTTAAACATAACAGGAAACAGAGTAGGGTTGGTTGCTTTTAGCAGCGGAATCTATAACACACATAAATTATCCACTGACAATGATAGTCTAAAATCCCAGATAACTGGTTACCCTGCAAGCGGTGGAACATGCATATGCTGTGGAATAAACAGCGCAAAAAGTATTGCAACAGAATCTTTTTTCAAACAATTAATAGATAAAAACTCAAACTGGAAATATAACACAAACTATCCTGCTGCAGAACCCCCGGAAATAAATACATCCAACTGGAAAGATATAAATTATAATGATACAAACTGGAGTTCAGGAAACGCAATTTTGGGTTTTTGTAATATAACCTGGAATTACAGACAGGCAATAAATATTTCAAACACGGCAGGAAACCTAACAGATTACCAGGTAAAAATAGAATTAAACTCTTCAAATACAGGTTCCAACTGGAACTGGTCAAATGAAGGTTCAGATATAAGATTCACAGACTCAACAGACGATGAACTTGATTTCTGGATTGAATCATGGAATTCAACAGCAAACACTTCAATAATGTGGATAAAGATTCCTTTCCTTGAGAATAATACAAATACAACGGTTTATCTTTATTATGGCAACCCTTCTGCCAATTCTGCGAGTGATGGCGAGGCAACTTTTGAGTTCTTTGATGATTTTGAAGGAAGCAGTCTTAATTCATCTAAATGGACAGACATCCAGGGCAGTTACACAATTAGCAACTCCGCATTTCATGGAAATGGTGGCAACAGCATAGAATGGGTAAGGACAACTTCATACCAGACACCGGGAAGCATAATTGTAGAATTTAGCATGAAACCTGATTTTGTTTCTGGGGACTGGGATGCAGGTGTTGGGATTGGCTCTGCAGGACAGGGAACTGCTTCCGGATTTTTAGATGACCGAAATACTGATCAGACAATCTGTCTTGTAGATACCATCTGGTGGTCTGGGTATTCAGACAGTAATGTTGCAAGAAGCGATTTTAATACATATCATACTTACAAAGTAGTTATAGATACTGCGGCAAACAGGAAATATATGTATGATTTAACAGATGGGCGAAGCCATAACAGAGCAGGCACAAAGACAGGATATATATGGTTGATTACTGACAGTGACAGTTCTGGAAGGGATACAAGTTATGACTGGATTTGCGTTCGTAAATATTCTTCAGCAGAACCTGCAGTCTCAAATATTGGAAGTGAAGAAACAACATCGAAAAAGTTTGGATCAGATATAGATACAGATATAGAGAACAATGGTGGAAATTATTTTTTTAGAAAGCAGTTTACAATCAGCAACCTGAATAGAATAAATAAAATTTATCTCTACGTTCTCTCAGATGATAATGCGGAGGTATATATAAATGGTTATTTAATTGATAATGATACTGTTGAACATACCGCAAAATACTGGAATCGTGGAGAAACAATAGAATCATTTTTTGAAGATGGTTTTGAATCAGGAATAAATAATTCTATATGGTCAAAAGGAGGAAGCAGTTCTCCTTACTGGATAATTTATAATAATCCTATATTTGAAGGAACAAACTCTTCTGGAAATAATGATATTAGCAACAACCAAAATTCATGGATAGAGATGAACACTAATTTAACTGCACCAGCAAATCTTGATTTTTATTGGAAAGTATCTTCTGAAACCAATTATGATTTCCTGAGATTTAGCATAGATGGAAGTGAAAAAGATAGTATTTCTGGGGAAACTGACTGGCAAGAAAAAACATATACTCTGTCCCCGGGAAATCATATACTTAGATGGAGCTATACAAAAGATGGCAGTGTTTCAACTGGCTCAGATACAGGATGGATAGATAAGATAATAATAAATAAAACGGTAAAAATAGAAGTCAATAAATCCTATTTAAATAATGGTAAAAATATTGTAGCAGTAAAATTAAAAAACAACGATGATGAAGTTTCAAAATTTGATTTAAAATTAGAAGCAGAAATCTCCAGAAAAAAAGCAATGCTTGTTATGAGTGATGGGTCCGCGAATAGATTGTGTGCAGAACAAGGTACCGGTGATGCAGAAGAAGATGCTATCTGGGCAGCCTGTGAAGCAAGAGATAATTATGATATAACTACTTACGCCGTCGCTTTTGGAAGCAATGCTGATGAAGATACGCTAAAACAAATTGCTTGCTGGAACTGTAGCGCATGCGACCCCGGTATAAACCCTTCAACAGCCCCCGCCTCCTGCTGGTTATCGGGTGAAAATTATACTAATTGCTCCAGATATTATCACAGCAATAATGAAGAGGAACTGAAAAAAATATACAAAAAAATTGCAGATGATATAGTAAACATGTCTTTTGAAAAACAAGTTTTATATTCCGAAGGTAATATATCTCTCAATAACTCAATATATGGCGACTCTTACCTTGAATTTAATTATAATGAAACAAAAACTACATTTAATTACGGGGAATTCTACCTGAATTTTGAAAAAAATTGTATAAATGCAAGCTGTACACTGGAAAAAAATAATGAAACTAAAGTGCTGGAAGCGAAGGTCACATCTTACTCAGCAGACTACTGGACAAATCAAGTTATCCTTACAAACTCCACCCCTGAAAATATAAGTGTATATGATTTATCAGAATATGGTCTTTACGAAAATCTCGGAGACCCTTTTATTATAAATATACCAACTGCCAAAATCTCAAATGGTGTTAATAATATACGAGTCTATCTTGGAATAAGTAGTGCGGATGAAATTATAGGTTCAAACGATAGCAAATTAATATACTCTCTAAAAGTACCCGGTTCTGTTAACTACGGCGACATATTCAATACCTCTTACAATGCTGAAGAAGATGCAAAACAAAGGCTGAAAGACAAAATATACAATCTGACAGGACAAAATATCTCAATTTTCGTTGATACAGACACAAATATTATAAGAGGAGTAAGAACTGTATCAGATGCAAATTTAGTGAAATTGGTAATGGAAAAAGAATGAAATATATTATGAAAGTCTGGATCATAATAAGTTGTCTGGTTTTGTTATCTCCTGTTATGGCTGATACGGTAATCTCGTTTGATAAAAATACAGATAACATTACAATCGCCTCATTTTCATCAGAGAAAAATAAGGTCTTGGAAGTTCCAGTATGGGTTAAAAATACCGATAATATATCTTATCTGTGTTTCTCTATCTTATATGATGAAGAAATAATTAAACCTGAAAAAATTATAAAAGGTGTTGATGAAATTGAATACACCATCTTGCAGGATGAAATAAGAACAGAACTTGATTTTAATAAAAATTATACAGATGATTTTTTACTTATGAAAATTACCTTCAGATTAACAGGTTATGAAGGAGAAAGTTCTGCACTAAAAATTGAAATAAACAATATTATTGACAAAAACAAAGATGAACTTCCTTGTTTACTGGTAGATGGAATCATAAATATAAAACGCACAGAAAAAAACGATGGTAAAGAGAATGATGGAAATAATAAAATAGATAATGATCTAAGCGACTTAATGAATGCGAAAAATAAATCCGAATATGCGGAAAAAAATAATCTTGAATTTGAAGACGGGAAAGTCAAGGTTGTAATAGAAACAAATGATTCAAAAGAAGAAAAATTTGTGAGTATAGATGAACTTAAGAATCTTACAAATAATAAAACCATTACAAAAATCAACCCTTATAGGCAGATTCCTGTAAAAGAAATAATTATTATACTGGCAATTATAATCCTATTAATTATTCTGATTTTAAAACTGCGAAGATGAAAGGGGTTTTGTTTTCAGTGATATTTACACTTATATTAATAGTTATTCTATCACTGGTTTTATTGCAAAGAGAAGATGTCTCTTATGAGAGATATAATATATTTTTAACTCAGGAAATCAAGGATTTGAAACATACTTACAACAGCATCGAAAGAAGTCTTCATATATTATCAGATGTTACTACAAAAAGGGCGGTAATCTCGGCTTTAAATATAATTATAGATGAAGGAAATTTTTTTAAAGATAATAAAACAGAAGAAAACCTGTTTGAACTTATCTGGAACGGAACTTTAAACGGGACAAATATTTCCGGGATGGGCAACAATACTTTAAGCAACAGCGTAGCTGAACTTGAAAGATTTTATAAAGACACCAAAGATTATAATACAAGCATAACCTTTAAACAAAGCAAAATATCGCTTGAAAACTCTTTTTACATTCTGTTTAATGCAACTGTTGAAATTAATATTTCAAAAAAAGGACTTGCAACCATATCAAAAGAGACAGAAATACTTGAAAAAGTATGGATTGACGATTTTGAAGATCCTCTTTATCTTATAAATATTACAGAAGGTAAAGGGTCAAGAAGAATAAAGAAAAGTGAATATATTGGGAATTTTTCAGAATTGATTTTAAGCGGAAATACTGAAAGCGGGTGGTGTTACGGGGAAATTATAATCAGTGATAATATAACAACTATTCCAGATAAAGATAAAAAGATTGCTGTTGTTGCAAATGCTTTGATTTATACTCCTTCTGAAATAAATGATTTTTGCGGGATAATCTCTGAAAGCAATTTTCCTGTAAATATTACAATACCCCGTCTTAAAAACAATACTGCAACAACCATACTGAGCAACAATTCAAAAGTTTTATTGTCTGGAGAAAAAGGCAAAGTCTGGAATATAAGTAATTTTATAAAATATATTGATAAAAGAAGATATATAAATTCAACCTCAGGTCCGAGTTTCTTTGACCGGATGGAAGGAAAAAATTACTGTTCCTATTGTTCGGCAAATCACACTGTTGGGCTGGAAAGTTTCGTTGACAAAAATGAATTATTGAGCTACGGGATTGATGTGGAAGTGGATGCAACAAACATTGAGTCTCTTTATATAAATCTTACTTTGGGTGTTGATGTTGGATTGGATGAAAGTAATACAGGAGTTCCTGAATTTAAATATTTCAGGATTGACGAGGGTTCTATTGGAGGGTATTTTGAATAATTCTTACAAAACTAAAAACCAATAAAAATAAATTAAAAATTAAATCTATGGATTGAAATAACTGGCTGATATTGTATTATCTCTTGTCAAAGTTAGAGTACTCCCGTCTTTTTTAAAACTCAAAGTCACATTTACATCTGCACTTCCATCTCCTGGTATAATTACCGTAAATATTGAATTTGGATCTACTGTTGTTATACCACCACCAATACTACAACCAGTAGGTGCAGTACAACTTAATG
>CAZLSF010000034.1:0-9398 GCA_964562245.1 uncultured archaeon
ATTGATAAATTAGAGGACTTCTTTTAAATCTCTGATTTTAATCAAGTATTTTATTTTAATTTTTCAATTTCTTCATCAATATCAATATCTTCAATTTTATTCACCATCAATTCAAGATTGCCAAAATATTCATTTTTCTTTATTCTTCCAGTAAAAAGTTTTTCCTGACCGATTAATTTGTCATTTTTAATTTTCTCCGCAGTTTCTTTGAATGAAACAAATCTCAATGTCGCTAATCCATCATCAAGGTATCCGTGGATTATCAGGTTTCTTTTAGGTTCAACTTTCCCGTGGTCTTTGCATACACAATTTCCATTAATTTCTTCAACTTTTGAATTGCAGTTAGGGCATGTAAGATATTCTTTTTCCGATAATGAAACAATTGCGGCTTTTGTTTCAATAAAATCATTATCTACAACTTCTTTCAGATTCTTTCTTTCACCTATATTTTTTAAGGTAGGAGAATCAGAATATTTTGTTGAGTTTTCAGCAACTTCAATTTCTTTTTCTTCGGGTTCAATTGTGCTTCTTACGCTTAAGTGTATTTCCGGGATTCCAAAAGTATTTGGTTTTGTAAATCCTTGTTTTACTTTTATAACATCACCTTCATTTAAATTTTCAGTTAATTTGATCATATCATTCCAGAATACAACTCTAATGCGTCCTGTTTCATCCCCTATTGTAATGCTTCTTACCTGTCCTTTTTTTTCATTTCTCTCAAATTCTCTTATATCAGACATTTCTACAATTTTTCCGATAACCTCAACATTTTTGAGGTTCGGTATTATGTTCTTTATTTTCAGGCTTCTTTCTCTTTTCTCAAGCAGATCGAGTCCTTCTTCTTTTGCAACAATATAAGCAGCCCCTTCTTCAGAAACCAAACCAGAGAGTTCAAGAACTTTGTCTTCTATTTTTTTACCAACTTCTTCTTGAGTTAATCCCGAGCCTTTTGCAATTTTTTCCTTTAATTCAT
Source organism: uncultured archaeon (assembly GCA_964562245.1). Lineage (GTDB taxonomy): Archaea > Aenigmatarchaeota > Aenigmatarchaeia > QMZS01 > QMZS01 > QMZS01. The sequence continues at coordinate 974 of CAZLSF010000034.1, forward strand.
CAATTTCCATAACTAAATTATTAAACTATTTAATTCGCCTGATTTGCACAGATTTAGGAAATTTGTTAAAATCTTAAATCCGTTAATATTTTTTAATTTGACTTCAGGGTGAAACTGAACACCATAAACAGGTTTTGCAGAGTGTTTTATAATTTCCACACCTGTTTTGGATTTTGCCAATAAAACCAGATTTTTAACTTCTTTTACATAAAATCTGTGAGCTTCGAAAACACGTAGCTTTTCGATTCCTTCCAACAAAGAATCTTTTTTAACAATTTCTATATTTCTTAAACCAATTTCTCTTTCTTTTAGCATCTCAATTTTTTCTTTGTAAGAGTAACAGATTAATTCAAATCCAAGGCAGATTCCAAGAATGGGAATTTCAGAATTTTTTATGAGTTTAATTTCCTGTTTATAAATTTCTTCATTATTTTTAACTTTATATTTGCTCCCACCAGAGAGAATTATACAGTCAAAATCAGAATAATTTTTAGGTATCTCCTGAAAATTCACAGTTATTGTTTCATAGGGTTTTAATATTTTCTGCAACTCTTCTAAATGTTTTGTGATGTTGTTAATTAGCAGTATTTTCATAATAATAGAAATTCTATTCTTTTGTTTTAACAATAACTTAATTTTTATTCTACTTTATGGATTATATTGGTTTTGTTGGTCTTATTGCCGGAGCGTTGACAACAGTTTCGCTTTTACCTCAATTATTCAAAACAATAAAACTTAAGGAAACAAAGGATATTTCATTAATCTGGTGCGTAACTCTATTTACAGGAGTTTTTTTGTGGGTGGTTTATGGGTTACTTATTAGTGATTTGGCAATTTTGCTTGCAAACGGAATCAGTTTGGTATTTATATTTATTCTACTGTTGCTTAAACTAAAATTTGGTTAATATGCATACTTACAAAAAAGGTTTCAGGGCGGAACATGAATTGATGAAACTTCTTTCAAGTCTGGATTTTGCTGTTCTGAGAGCGCCGAAGTCCGGGAAGGATTCCATAGATATAATTGCGTGCAAACTCGGGCACATTTTTGTTTTTGAATGCAAAAGCTGGGCTTCAACAGTGAGAATTTCAAAGAGGCAGATGAAGAGTCTGATTAATTTTGCGGAAAAAGCAGGAGCAATTCCTTTAATAGCAATGAAGAAAGAGCAACAAGGGTGGAAGTTTCTGAAGGCAAATGAGGTGACCGAAAATAATGGGGTTGCCTCTGAAAAACTAATTGAAGAAAAAGGATTTGGTATTGAATTTTTCAATAGTTTTTAAATATTATTGCGGAGTTTGGATTAATAATTAAAATAGGCTAAGATGGATGCTCGTTCTATTTCAATTTTAGATCCTAGCAGTTTATGGTAGAACGGCACATAAATTTGCATTGCGAATTAAGGTTTTCATTTTGTTTTTTGATTGATAAATTTATGGTTTGATGATTCTAATATTTTTGAAATTAAAATGGGCTGAGGCGGATTTTCATTTCACTCCAAATTATGTTTTGAGGTGTTAGACCTTTCCTCTATTTGCGAAGCAAATTGAAGTGCTGTCTGAAAGACAAGCATTTGTTTCGCCCATGAAAAGGGTTTCATTTGAACCGCCGACCTCTGCCTTGTAAAGGCAGCGTCATAACCCTTATCTCCCTGATATCCGTTGTTATTCAGAGTCTAGACCACCAGCCCATAAAATGTAAATAAATTAAATTAATTTCTTAATTCATTCTTCAATATTTTTCCTCTCTTATTTTTTGGAATTGAATCTATAAATTCAATATAAGATGGAATTTTTTATTCAGGTAATTGCGAAGTCAAAAATTCTATTAAATAGACTGCGGGATTTGTTGACAATAGGTTTATCAATAGTTTTTCTATGGAAATGGGAATATTTTAATAATCTAAATTACGAAAATGTTAATATGTAGTAATACATATAAATACACAATTATGTATTTCTTTATATATGAATACTTTTTAATACACAATTATGTATTTCTTTATATATGAATACTTTTTAATACACAATTATGTATAATAAATTAAAATATGAAGATTTTGTTAAAGCAGGAACAATAAGAAATTTACCTGGGATCGAAAGAGACGATTATGTTAAATTTTATGAAGATCTGTGGAAAGAAGATTATGAGATCTGCAGAGACTTGGTTGAAAAAAGCCCGAGGTGGTCAATAATTTCTAGTTATTATGCAATGCACAATCTGGCAAGTTATTCTTGGCAAAGAATTTTAGGCTAAAGATAAATGGAAAATTTATTCATGCAGCTGTGATAGAAGCACTGAGAAAATATCTGAATAACGAAGATATTTTAAAGAAATTAGAAAAAGGCAAACAGGGATGCAATCTGGAAGAAATTCCAAACACCATTGAATTTGCAAAGAGAGAAAGAACAAAGTCGCAATATTATTCAAGAGCGGGAACTAAAGCAAATAGTAATAAAACCATTTATTTTTTAAAAAATATTGTTAAACCTTTTATTGAAACTTTGAAAAAATATGTTTGAGGTATATCTTGGAAACAAAACTGCATGGAAAATTCTAAGAATTTTCAATGAGGCTCCGGGGAAAGGTTTAAGTAGGGAAGAAATCCGCAAGTATACAAAATCCGGAAACCTCGCTTTATCTTCTTCTTTAAGAAAACTCAAAAAATTTAATATTCTAAAAATGAAAAAAGTTGGCAAGACAAATATTTATTGGGTCAATTCTTCAAACCAGTTTGCAAGATTATTGTTAAATATGTTTAGTGTTGAAAGAGAGAATTTCAAAAATATTGAGCCGTCAAAAATAATATTTTTATCTCCTGCCATTGATAAACTGCTAAACCTAAATCCGGAAAAGATTTTCCTGTTTGGCAGTCAGGTAAAAGGAATCGCAACAGAAGAGAGTGATTTTGATATTTGCCTTGTTTTAAAGAAGAAAACTAAAGAGGTAATAAATTTAGAATTGCCTGAAAAGATTCAATTGCATATTTTTGATGAAAAAGAATTTAGAGAACTTGAAAAAGGCAAGGACAAAATGATAAAAGATATTTTGAGAGACGGGATAGAGATAATATAATTCTCTAAACTTTTCCTTTGAAATAATTTATTCCAAAATCCCTTCAACAATCTTCTCCCACTCAACCTTTTCAGAATCAACAACATTCCATAGAGAATATCTTTCAGGTCTAATTTTGCTAATTTCTCTAAGAATATCTGGATTAAATTTTTCATCTTTCAGAGGTTCAATCGCAAATTCATATATCCCAACTTTTTTCATTCTTTCTTTGATGTCTTCAAACAATTTTTCTGAATCAGATTTCAACCCAGACAATTCATTAGAATAAATTTCATAAACTTTTGAGGAAATCAAAGTTCCTGTTCCCGCAAGTTGCCCATGCAAATATTTACCCCCATTTATTTTTGCTTCCAGCAGTCTTTCAACTTCGTGCTCGCTCCCGGAACAATATCTTGAAGTTTCTTCCATTGCAATTCCAGACATAATCAATGCTTCTGCGAGTTCTTTGTCAGTTCCGCAACCCAAAACTTTTTCCACAGATTCAAAGCTTAGTTGCTTGTAAAATTCTGAAAAACTTTCACCATTTTTTTCTGCCAGACTCATGTCCTGCAATGCAGTTAGGTTGGATATTAAATCACAGATTCCTGCTTTTTTCAAATCACCGGAATCCTTCCACAAATACAAAGGAATAATTATTTTTGAGGGATATTTTGTGGGGATTGTTTCTCTTCTCGTGCCATTGTAAAGAGAACAGTTTTTTGAAATTAATCCATCATGCGAAGGGGCTGTTGGAATCGAAATCAAATTTAAATTCAGGTCATAAGCCAGTTTTTTTGCGATATCAATTGCTTTTCCGCCACCAAATCCAATTACATAATCACTATGATTATTTTTTTTAATTTCCTCCACTTTGTCAAGGGAAGCATCAGAAACAGGGTAAAAATCCTCAATTCCCGAATTTAAAAGCAAATTTCTTGTAAATACCCCGCCATTTGTAATAATTGTGCCCTTTTTCAATTCAGGAAACTTATAAGTGGTATCTAAGTAGGTTAATTCTATATCTCTTTCATTTAACAATTTTTGTATGTCCATTATTAAAATTTATTCTGAATTTTATAATGGTAGAAGCAGGTCAGATTTGCAGGAAAATCGCCGGTAGAGAGAAAGGAAGATATTGCATTGTGGTAAAACAATTGGAAGGTTCTTTTGTGGAAATTTCCGGCGCAATTAAATATGGCATGTGCAGCAGAAGAAGGTGCAATGTTAAACACTTAATTATTACGAAATACAAGATTCCATTAAAAGGAGAGAAACAGGAAGATATAGAAAAAAGCATCTCGGAGAGCGGGATACTCAAGAGATTGGGCTTTTTGAAAGATAAAAAGAGATTTAAACTTCTTTTCAACAAAGCAAAGAAACCAAAATCTGTAAAAAAAGAAACACCAGTAACAAAAAACCCAGAGGTCAAATTAAAAACTGGAAATACAACAACAAAAAACTTGGAAGTTAAATCAAAAACAGAAGAGACAACAACAAAAAACACAGAAACAAAACCAACTATACTTTCTTCGCAGACTAAAAAAGAGAATATTAAATAAAAACCAAAAACCGAGATCAAATAAATATAATATTGCAAATAGAAATTTTAATTAATTAATTTTAGTTATCTCTTTAGGTTTTACTGATTCTTGTTCAATGATTTTGTAATTCCCGGATAATTTCTGACTTGCCCGTTTAAATGCATTTTTTGCCAGATGTTCGTATTTTTTGTCAATTTTTAGTTCAAATAAAATTCCATTCTTATTCATTATAACAGCCATACCTGCGGGTTTTCCGAAAGAGTGCCTCATTCCTGCGAAGAACCTGTCTGCTCCAGCAACAGCAGCTTGTTTATGTTCTCTAATTATCTGGAAAGGGTATTTTCTTAAACTAAGATAAAAGTTAAGTTTTATGTTTTTTTGTAAATAGTTTGAAATCGCAATTCTTGCGGCTTCTATTGAATTATCTCTTATCTGTAATTTTGATGTGCAGGTAAGATAAAAACTAGTTTCATAATCTGCCCTTGTGCCTGTGACATATCTCCTTATTTTTGTTTGAGGGACCCCTTTAACATATCCTATTCTCGGCTTTTTTCTTGATTGTCTTGTCCAGGGTCTCTTTTTTTCCCGGGTGCATCGAGCTGGTCTTAACTTTGCCATAATAATCAATAAAATTAATAAATTATACGCTGAGGACAGGATTTGAACCTGCGCTCCCTTTCGAGAACCAGCTTTCCAGGCTGGCGCGTTACTTCGGAATTCTTTTTTGAGATATTGAAATTTTCCCAAAAAAAGTTTTAGCCGCTCCGCCACCTCAGCATAATTCTGTATATTTTTTAATTTATGGGAACATCTTATTTGATTAAAAGGAATATAAATCACCAGAAAGGTACAAATAAGAATATAAAACTATTTTTTAAAATAATATATGGGCCCGTAGCTCAGTCCTTGTTTTGAAAAAAAGGAGGGAGTAATCTGGTAGAGCATCAGGCTTTTATTTAAAGTTTAGAGGGTATATTAGTAATGCCCTATGATAGATGGTGTTAAGAAGAAACCTGGGTGTCGCGCGTTCGAAGCAACACTTTTCAATATAGTTATTGAAAAAGGTCTGCACCCCAAAAACAAACTTGGTTGAAAAAATCAAAGTTTAAATAGGTGGTTGAAAATCGCGTCGGGCTCATGTCACAACTATTTAATTGAAGAAAATGGATAAAAAAGATTTGAATGTAGGGGAACATTGTTTAGTTCCAGAGCACAGGAAACTTTCAGAGGATGAAAAAGCGGAAATCCTTAAAAAGTATAATGTTACTGAGAAAGAATTGCCAAAAATATTGAAAAAAGATCCGGCAATAAAAAAATTGGATGTTGAGATTGGTGATGTGATAGAAATTAAAAGAACAATTTCCACAACAAAGGAGAATTATTTTTATTATAGGGTCGTAATATGAAAAATAAGAAATTATATGAGGGTTTTAGTAAACTAATTGAAACTAATTTGCCTAAATTGGCTGTAAAATATCATATAGATACTTATAATCGATTTGTATCTACTGGAGTCCAGAAAATTATTGATGAGATTGAGAGCATTCCTTTAGATGATAATATAAAACTCCTATTATGGAAAGTTGAGTTTGGAGGAGCGGTGTTGAAGGAAGCAGATGGTTATGACAGGGAGATTACTCCAATGGAAGCAAGAATAAGGGATTTAAATTATACCTGTGCTTTATATGTAAATGTTGTTCCTGTAATAAATGATGTCCATCAGGAACCGACAAAAATTAAACTTTGCGATTTTCCAATAATGATAGGTTCTATATTAGATCCGTTCTCAAATTCAAAGTTAACCAAAGATGAATTAATAGCTATAGGAGAAGACCCTTATGATCAGGGCGGTTATTATATAATAAACGGAACTGAAAAAATTATAATAGGCGTGGAAGAGGTTGCAAATAACAGGATGGTTGTTACAAAGGAAGTGAAGAGAGGTGTGGAAATGGCAAGAATAAATTCAGAGAAAAACCAATATATTCAAAGACATATGATTGAACGGAAAGACAGGATATTATATATGAACTTTTCAAACTTAAGGAATGTTCCTTTAATTGTGGTTGTAAGAGCTTTGGGTTTGGAAACAGATAAACAGATAATTGAAGCAATATCAAGTACTCCTGAGATGGACGAAGAAGTACTTACAAATATTTATGAATTTGAGGAGGTTAGAACAAAAAAAGATGCTTTGGAATATCTCCAGAGATTTGTGAAAGGAATGGGTAAAGAAACACCTGAACAAAGAGTTCAGAATCTACTTAACAATTTTTTATTGCACCATCTTGGTGTTGAAGAAGACAAACAAAAACTGAAAGCGGATTATTTATCTCATGTTGCAAGCAGGTTAATTAAAGTCGGTTTGGGGACACAAAGAGGAGATGATATAGACCACTTGTCAAACAAAAGAATCAGATTTTCAGGATATTTCCTTGATGTGTTGCTTCGTTCATTATTGCTTGGAAAAAATGGTTTGTCAAGCAGGATCAGGTATAATTATCAGAGATTGACTAAGAGGAAGAAAACCCCTGTTGTTCAGGCTTTATTTGAATCAAGTTATATTACCAAAAGAATTATTTCTTCTTTGGCAACCGGTTTGTGGGTTGGCGGAAGAGTTGGTGTTGCACAGAGATTGGACAGGATAAATTATGTCAGGAGATTATCAAACATGAGGGCTGTTATATCAATGCTTTCAAGTTCTCAGGAACACCCAGAAGCTCGTGAATTGCACGGAACTCATTGGGGTAAATTTTGTTCACAGGAAACCCCTGAAGGAGTCCACATTGGTTTAAGAAAACATCTTGCAAGTTTATCAACAATTTCAAAAGGAATTACTGATTCTGAGAATGAAAGAATATCTGAATTTGTTAAAAGTAAATTATAATATGGTACGAGTATTTCTTGGAGGTACCTTGGTGGGTGAAACAAAAAAACCAAAAACTTTAGTGAATAGTTTCAGGGAACAAAGAAGAAAAGGAATATTGTCTTCGGAAGCCAATATAACTTATCTTGAAGATATAGATGAAATAAGAATTGATGTGGAGGATTCAAGGTTGAGAAGACCTCTTATAATTGTTAAAAATGGAGAATCTTTATTAACAGAAGATTATCTGAAAAGAATTGTAAAAGGAGAACTTGATCTAGAGGCTTTAGTTAAAGAAGGTGTTGTGGAGTATCTTGATGCAGAGGAAGAAGAAAACGCTTATATAGCCATCACTCCGGAAGAAATAACAGATAAACACACCCATCTTGAATTAAACCCAACGGTTATTTTAGGTGTTTCTGCAGCTATGGTTCCTTTTGCAGCGCATAACAGATCAGATAGGATAAACTATGGTGCAAAGATGATGTCTCAATCTTTGGGAGTTTATGCAGTTAACTATCTATTAAGACCCGACACCAAAGCCTATTCTCTTAATTACACCCAACATCCTATAGTGGATACTGTAATGTATAAATCAAGTTTCTTGAATGAGCACCCTCAAGGTCAGAATTTGGTAATGGCAATAATGCCTTATAAAGGATATAATATGGAGGATGCGATAATTTTTAATAAGAAGTCTGTAGAAAGAGGTATATTTAGATCATTGTTTTTCAGAACTTATGGCACAGGGGAGAAAAAATATTGGGGAATAGAGAGCGATGAAATAAGAATACCTGATGAATCTGTGAAGAATTTCAAGACAAAGGAGGATTATAAGCTTTTAGATGAAGATGGAATAGCTCCACCTGAAACAGAAGTGAAGGGAGGAAATATAATAATTGGAAAGGTTTCGCCTTTGAGATTTTATGGACCAGTAGAAGAATTTTTTTCTGAAACGGAAAACAGGAG
>CAZLSF010000035.1:0-3345 GCA_964562245.1 uncultured archaeon
CGGGCTAATTCATAATTTAAATTTCAAAGGATTAATGGGTTTTTGGATTCTAAGTATTTTCATTCAATAAATGTTTTGGATTCTAAGTATTTCTAATCTATAGATATTATGTCTCCAAAATTTCCATTTGAAAATAAAAGATCAGGTCAGGAGGAGATGATTAATAAAATAAAATATTGTCTTGAAAACAAGAAAAATCTCTTGATTCATGCCCCAACAGGAATAGGAAAAACAGTATCTGCTTTGTATCCTGCTGTTAAATTTGCGTCAAAGCGGGGTCTGAATGTTTTTTTCCTCACTCCAAGGCATTCCCAACATATAATGGCTATTGAGACTTTGAGAAAAATCGGGAATGTTAAAGTAATGAATATAATTGGAAAGATGGGTTTTTGCAATAATGTATATGAGGGGTTGCATCCAAGTGATTTTCATGAAATGTGTAATTATCTCAAAAAAGACGGTAAGTGCAGATTTTACAACAAAGTTTATAATAAAGGAAAAGTAACAGACGAAGCAAAAGCAAAAGTCCGGGAGTTGAGCGGAGATATATTAACTTCAGAAGAAATAAAGAAAAGATGTAAAGATTTTTGTCCCTATGAAATTGCCTGCTTGGGGGCAAGGAAAAGCACGGTGATTGTTGCTGATTATTTTCATTTGTTTAATCCTTACATTTCAGGCACTTTTTTGGCTAAAATTGACAAGAAACTTGAAGATTCAATTATAATTGTCGACGAGGCGCATCAGCTCCCAGGAAGATCAAGAGATTTGATTTCTTCGAAACTCACTTCTTATATTTTAAATCGGGCTGTTAAAGAAGCAAAAGATGTTCAGGCAGAAATTTCCAGCGATTTGGTGGATTTTCAGTCAGCGATTGAAAATCTCAAGGGAAAAATAAGAATTGGAGATGAGGGTTATATTTCAAAAAGCGAAATCAATGTAAATTCATTTGGACTCAATTTTCTTGAAAGACTCAAAGAGACTTCGGATTTGGTTATAGAAGAAGGTAAAGAAAGGAGCTATTGCCTGAGTATTCTGGATTTTCTTGAGAGATGGGTAAACTCTGATGAACAAAATTTTACAAGGATTATAAGAAAGAAACAGTCAAGGTATGGGGAACAGGTTGAAATAAAAATAAGCGCTTTGCTTCCTTCTGAAATAACTTCTGATATAATTAATAACAGTTACGCGACAATACTGATGTCTGCAACATTACAACCTCTTGAGATGTATTCAGATTTGCTTGGGGTTAAACGATGCGAAAGCGTTTCTCTTAAATCCGCATTCCCGAAAAAGAACAGATTAAATCTGATTGCCCCGATTGCAACAACAAAATATTCAAGAAGAGGGGAGGCACAGTATAAAAATTACGCGGATATCATAAAAAAAATATTTGACAGTGTTGGGGGAAACACCGCAGTATTTTTCCCTTCATATTTCTTTCTCCAGCAGGTTGAAAATTATCTTGATGAGAGCATAAATTATTTTAAGGAGTCTCAGGAATTATCAAAAGAGCAGAAAAATCAGATGATTGTGGATTTTATCAAATCCAAAAACAGTTTGTTGCTTGGAGTTCAGTCAGGCTCTTTTGACCAGGGAATTGATTTCCCGAATAATTCATTGAAGTGCACGATTGTTGCGGGGATTGCTTTAGCAACTCCAGACCTTGAAACAAAAAGCGTTGTCTCGTGTTACAACAGACATTACGGAAAAGGAATGGAATATGGTTATATTTATCCTGCAGTTCAGAAAGTTGTTCAGGCCGCCGGAAGGGCAATCAGGTCGGAGACTGATAAGGCAGTTGTTGTTTACCTTGACGAGAGATTTATGTGGAGGAATTATATAAGAGCTTTGTCAGGAGAGAATTTTAAGGTTAGCAGGGCTCCGTGGATTGATATCAAAGAATGGAATTCTATTGATAATAAAGTTCCAATGTGAGGCCATCTATTTAACTGAGTTGAAAAATGAATGTATATCGATGAGCGATTTTTTATTAATTCCATAATTTGTTTCATAATTTGTTCCGTAACTAATTGATGTTTCTATTATTACATAGATACAATTAACAGTTATGCTAATATAACCTAATTCTTATATATATCTCAAATGTAATTAATATATAGAGGTTTGAAACCTTTAGCACAGTGAAAATATGAATATACAAAATCTATTTGATAAAACTTTTGGGGATGAAGAAAAAAAAGAAAAAATAGTGACAGAAAAAAACACAGGAACAAACTCAGCCGAGATAAATATATATGAGAAAGAAAAGGTGTCAGCGGATGATATAAAACAAAGAATCAAAGAAGAATTTAATCTGGATGAATACAAAGCAAAGATTTTAATTGTTGGATGCGGCGGAATGGGTTCAAATGTAATCACCAAAATCACAAAGATGGGAATCAAAGGAGCTGAAACAGTTGCAGTTAATACAGATGCGGCGCATTTAGTAATGACTAAAGCAGACAGGAAGTTGTTACTTGGAAAAGATCTTACAAGAGGTCTTGGAGCGGGTGGAACACCTGAAATAGGAAAAAGAGCCGCAGAAGAAAGCAGAACTGAATTAAAGGAACTGCTTAGGGATGCAAACATGGTTTTTTTAATTACTGGATTAGGCGGTGGAACTGGAACAGGAGCAACCCCTGTAATAGCGGAAATTGCAAAAAACCAGGGAGCTTTGGTAATTACAACAGGAACATTGCCGTTTAAAATAGAAGGAGCAAGAATTTCAAAAGCAGAAGACGGGCTTTACCAGTTAAGGCAAAGTTGTGATACAACAATTATCATTGAAAACCAGAAACTTCTTGAATACGGGGGAAATCTTCCATTGCAGGAGGCTTTTGAACTTGGTGATGAAGTAATCTCAAAAATGGTAAAAGGAATAACCGAAACAATTTCACAGCCAAGTCTTGTAAATCTTGATTATGCTGATGTTAGAACCATAATGCAATCTGGCGGTGTTTCAACAATAGGAATCGGTATTTCGGATTCTTCAGAAAGGGCAAAGGAAGCTGTTGATAAAGCAATGAAGCATCCTTTGTTGAGTGTTGATTACTCCGGAGCAATGGGGGCATTAATACAGATAATTGGAGGACCTGATTTGAAATTGGAAGAAGTAAATGAAATTGGCGAGACAATATCCAAGCAATTAGCGCCTGAAGCGCAGACAATCTGGGGAGCAAGAATCCTTGATGATTATGAGGGGAAAATACAGGTAATCACAATTGTAACTGGCGTAAAATCACCTTTCATTCTTGGACCTATGGTTGAAAAAAAGGCAGGAGATGTTCAGACTGAAGTATCCAATACTTTAGGCATAGATGTTTTTAGATAATCGTTTTTATTTTT
>CAZLSF010000035.1:3445-9395 GCA_964562245.1 uncultured archaeon
CTGAAGTATCCAATACTTTAGGCATAGATGTTTTTAGATAATCGTTTTTATTTTTAAATGTTTTTATTTAATTTTAGTTAGCTGTTTTTTTGTGCAATATTTTAGATTCTGATAATTGCAAAATATTTGAATAGTTCCTGAATTATTCAAGAACTTTTTAATAGAATTTTCTATTTCTCAACCAACTCAACTTTTTTTATCTCCAACCTCCCGGAAATTCCATCATAAATTTTCTCGCTTTCAACAATTTTAATTCTTTTGTTAAAAATCGGACAATCAAGAACAAAGGTTTCATATTCCCCGCCTTCACCAACAATGCTGGTCTTATATTTTTTGTTTAATTCAATTAAATCTTCAACGCATTTCTCATCAATTTCCCGTCCAAGCCATTTTTCTGTAAAACCTTCCGCAGCAATTCCGGTAATGATTATTTTGAAGCCCAGTTTTATTAATTTTTTCAAATATTCAGTTTCGTCAATATTCCAGATTGGGCTGATTAATTTAAGGTTCAATTTCTTTGCTATATTCTCAACCCTGCTTCTCTGGTATTCTGATGCAACAGCCCCTGCAACAAGAGAATCAATTTTCAGCCCGGAGATTATTTTCTCAAGTTCTTTGACTTCAGTTTCTTTCTCACTGCAACTTTCATAAAAAATCTGTTCAACACCAATCAATTTCGCCTGTGTTTTTGTTAATTCAATATTAGGGTAATGAAACATATAGCTTCCTTCTTTTGGTTTTGCTGTAATAAGGTATTTTAATCCCAACTTTATCTTTGCATAATAAGCGACAAAAGTTGAGTCTTTCCCTCCTGAGAATAAACATCCAACTTCCATCAATATAATTTTTAGAAAACATTAATTCCTGTATTTTTTTCCAAATAGCACTATCTACTTCATTCTCTAATATCTTCGGGCATAGGGCAACCCCAAGCAGATTCTATATAAACAACAAATTCCAGTTGAGTTACTTCTGGAAGTTTTGAGATTGAAAAACGACCAATATATGTTGAAGAATAATCAAAATAATTATCAAATATTAGACTTTTTGACTTTAGTTCATTAATTTCTTTCTTTGTAAGTTCGCGAGATACCTTCACATAATAGGGTGCATTATCTGACAATGAAATTGGATCACATTCTTCTTGCACAATAATTGTAGTACCCGTTTTTTTATAATCACTATAATAACGATATAAAGGAATAGATACTTTTGATTGATTCAAATTGTTTCCTTTTTCTCGCAAACCTCCTGACATTCTTCTAAAGTTTTAAAAGGTATTTCAACCGAGCGACAGTTGCGACAACAAGATATCGTTTTTTCAACACACTTTCCCTTGTTAGAATCAAACTCATATCCCAATGACCATCCTTTGCATGTACATATACCAGCACCAGCATTACAATCTCTGCCTTTTACTTTCTCCCCACACCTCGGATCAAGCGCTGATTTTTCTTTAATCATGAATTCTTTTTCAATGCATTTCTTTTTCTCTGGTGCTCCTTGGAATAATTTTACTGTTATATTTTTATTCAGTTTCTCGTTGTATACTTCTTTTTCTGTTATACTAACATCCTTTTCGTCAAAGTAACAAAATTCAACTTTGAATTTTCCAGACGTTACCGCTTCTGATGCTTTTCTAAGATAGTCAGTACATGTAGTTTGATTCCATTTAACAACAACTGGACTTTTAAACTCCTTTAGAGTTGTATCCCATCCTGCTGAGTCCGTATAACAAAAGATATCATCATATAAATCAAAATTTGTGATAAGCTTTCTCCATTTTCCATCTTCAAACTTATTCATATTCCAAAAGCGCTGAACAGACTCTCTAACATAGCCTATTGGCTCCGTAAAATGTCTGCATCCTTCAAAATATACATAAATTGGCTCAGGTTTATTATTGTCAAATGTTATCTCTACCATCTCCCCTTGCTCATACTCCGTTTTGTCTGTGGTGATGATTACTTGGTTTTCAAACGGAGGAAACATTTTAGTATTACTGCATTTTGTACAATTAGTTTCGCCGCTCTTTACATTCACCACGGCATAACACATACCATTTATATTAATAATCTGAATTCTCCATTCATTGTCAATTTTTTTCATTACTCTATAATCATACATATAATCTGGATTTTCAGGTTCGCAAAATTCTTTAACTATTTTTTCAGCCTCATTTTTATCAATTGGCAGTTGAATGCTGGATATTACTTTAGAATTTCCATTAACAGATATTTTAAGTTCTGTTTGTTGAACTGACAATATTATGATTAAAATAAGACCGATAGCCAAAATTCCAATCAGAATATCTAAAAATATTTTGGATTTTTTATAAACAAAAACATTACGAGTTTTTTGTATTTTTGTCTTACTCCAATCCATAATTGTTAATAATACTATTTAATTATGGCATTTCTTGATTTTATTATAGAACATAAGAAGAAGAAAGAATGTGTCCAGTTTCCTGCAGATGAAATCGCGAAGATGGAATCAATTAATTATGGGATTTTCAAGAGAGAAGAAAATATTACAGCAACGCCAGATACAATTTATGAAAAACTTGCAAAAATTTCAGGAAATTTATTGCAAATAGAGCCGGATAAAAAAACGAGAGAAGCAATGGAAGAAGCAATAGCTTTCGCACATTTAAAAGTTACTCCAAAAGGGGTGACCTCATTTGCAATTCTTTTAGGTTTATTATTAAGTTTTAGTACAATTCTTCTGCTCTTATTTGGTTTTATTGATTTTACGGTGGGTGTTATTTTAATAATAATTTCTATGGCGGTGTATTATTATTTTTATACAACTCCAGCGCGTTTAAGGAAGATATACGAGTTGCAGGCGGGTTCGGAAATAATAATGTTGATATTGCATATTGTAATCTATATGCGTAACTTCCCAAACCTTGAAGGTGCAGTAAAATTTGCCACTGCAAATCTAACCGGACCTTTGTCATATGACTTGAAAAAATTAATATGGGATGTGAATATAGGCACTTATAGATCGATGGAACAGGCTTTGCTTGCTTATTCTGAAAGATGGAAAAGTTCATTCAGGTCGTTTTCAGATTCAATTAATGCGATTATTTATTCTTTATATGCTACAGATAACCGCAGGATGGAACTGCTTGATGAAGCTATTGATATAATACTTACTTCTTTGAGTGAAAGGTCAAATTCTTATGTTACAAATCTTGCATCACCTGTTACGCTTATAAATGCACTTGGTATTTTATTGCCAACTTTAACATTAACAATGCTTCCGATAATAACAATCTTTCTTGAGAATATTATTTCTTCAACGCTTATTTTTGTATTTTATGATATAGCTTTGCCAATAATTTTAGTGTTTGCAATAAAAGAGATACTTAATAAAAGGGTTGTTACTCTTCCGGAACCTGATATTTCTTTGCATCCTGATTTGCCTCCGGAAAATAAATTCAGGATTGGACATTTTTTTGTGTCTTCTTATTTTGTTGGAGTGATTTTTTTGATACCTTTTTTGTATTTGTGGTACATAAATTTTAATAATTTATCTCTTCAAATGTCTTATGTGGTTACTTTTGGATTTTTTATATCTTTTGCTATAATTTTCAGGTTAAGTTCTTTCCAGAAAATTAAACTTAGGGGAGATATTGTTGAAATGGAAGATGAATTTAGGGAATTATTGTTTGGATTGGGTCAAGAAATAGATCGGGGAGTTCCTCTTGAGGTTGCGATAGGGAAAATAATGCCTACTTTAAAAGGGCATTATGCCTCAACTTTATTGAAAAGAATTGATTCAAACATGAAATACAAAAATCATACTATTGAGCAGGCAATTTTTGATGAGAAAGATGGAGCGATAAGGCAGTTCCCTTCCAAATTAATTTATTCTGTTTTAAAGGCTATTGTTGATGCTTCAAATAAAGGAACAAAAATTGTTTCTGAGATAATGATCTCAATTTCAAGGTATCTGAAAAATTTACATAAAACACAAGAAGGTATTCAGGAAAAATTTTCTGAGGTAATTAGCAGTATGCAGATGCAGGCAACAATATTATTGCCTTTAATTACAGGTATAATGAATGCGCTTACTTATATGATGCTTGAAATGTTTCGTTTTTTTGGAGGTGCTATGAGCAATATACCTTCTGATTCAACAGGTTATGCTTCATTTTTGTCAGTTATAAAAGAAGTGCCAATATCAGCTTCGACTTTTCAGTTAGCCATAGGGTTTTATGCTATGGAAACCATAATTATTTTATCCTGGTTTACGAGCGGTATTCAGGTTGGCGAAGATAAGATACACAGGGATACTGTAATGTCAAGGAACTTGGTGATTGGAGGTATTATATATATTCTGGTTTCTTTTATCTCACTTATGATATTTATGCCTCTCTTAGATGTAATAAAAACAGGTTTATAATAGCTCTTAGATTGTTTTTAATAAAATAATGAATTCAGGCAATTTTTGTTCTGCAGTAAATTTAGAAAAATAAGGTAATTTATGAAGCTGATATTTCAGGGAGCAGAGGCAAAAATATATCTGGACAGAGGGAGAATTATAAAAGAGAGGATTAACAAGAACTATAGGGAGAAAGAACTTGATAGTTTTCTCAGGAAATTAAGAACAAGAAAAGAGGCGAAATTATTGTCTGACGTAAAGAGAGTGGGTGTTAAAGTACCCATTCTATTTAAAACAGAACAGTTCAGGCTGGAGATGGAATATATTGATGGGATTAAACTGAGAAAGTTGCTTAATAAGATTATTGATTGCAGGAAATTCTGCAAAAAAATAGGGGAAGATGTTTCAAAGATACATCTAGCAGATATAATTCACGGGGATTTAACAACATCAAATATAATTGTTAAAAATAATGAGCTATATTTTATAGATTTTGGGTTGGGTGTGGAAACAAAGAATTTGGAACAAAAAGCGTCTGATTTACTTAATTTATACCAGAATTTAAGGTCAGTTCACTATGAATTTGACTGTTGGAAATATTTTTTGGAAGGTTATAAGAAAGAAGAAACCAACAAAATTCTGGATGTATTTGAGAAAATGCTGAAAAGGAGGAGATATATTTAGGAATTTTTTTGTTTCTTATACTTATTGCAACGTTAATTCAGAAAAAACCCGGATTTTGAAAAATGGAAATTTTGTCATGGTTATTTTTAGCAATCCTCGTTTAATGCTAGGACATCTTTTAGTTGTTCCAAAAAGGCATGTTGAAAAATTTCTGATTTAAATGAAAGAAAACAGCAGGAATTGTTTAAGACGATTATAGAATTTCAAGAAAATTTTGAGTAAAGTTTCTTCTGGATGTGATATTATGATAAATTATAGACCTTTTCAAAAACAAGATAGATTAAAAGTTAATCATCTACATATTTATCTTCATCCAAGAGAACTTTTCGACGAATTATATGAAAAATGTCAAATCTTTGAAAAGAATGTTTTTAATGATTTGTCTCTGGAAGAATTGGATAAAATGCTTAAAATTTTTTTAGATGATTGAAAATCTTTTAATATTATATCGTCCTGATTTTCTCGGTAATGCTCGAATCACATTTTATGTATTATTGGGCTTTTAGTTTTCAGGGCAGATAATAGGTAATAAAAGGAAAAGTTAAGAATTACCTTATTTTAAGCCATTATTCTATTTTTAAAAGAAATATATTATATGGTAGAAAAAGCATGTAAGATATGCCACAGGCTTACAGAGACCAAAGAGTGTCCTGTGTGTAAAACAAAAGAATTAACAGAGAACTGGCAGGGTATTATTATTGTTTTTAAGTCTGAGGAGAGTGAGATTGCAAAAGAACTGGGTTTTGAGTTACCTGGAACATATGCAATAAAAGTGTAATTCTTTATAAATATACCCTAAAAATAAGATATAATAATATTGTAGGAAAAATAGTAAACTTTTTCACAGTGTATGTATCAATTGCTTTAGCTCTACCTG
>CAZLSF010000036.1:0-9088 GCA_964562245.1 uncultured archaeon
AGGAGAAAAACAGAGATTGGCTATTGCAAGAGTTCTTGCGCAGAACTCAAAAATCCTGCTTCTTGATGAACCTTTTTCGAATTTAGACCCTATATTAAAAAAAGAGCTAAAAAAAGAACTTGTCACCCTGCAGAAAAAAATGAAATTAACAATTGTCTATATCACCCATAATCCTTCAGAAATTTTTGATATTGCGGATAAAATTGTTATACTAAAAGAAGGCAGAATTTTGCAGGAAGGCAAACCAAATGAAGTTCTCAAAAAACCAAAAAATGATTTTGTAAAGAAATTTCTTGAAATCTAAATTATTTAACAACCCCCTCATCAAAAGTTAGTGTCCCTAAAAAAGAGCCTTTAAATCTTGCAGAAAAACTGAGTGGATACTCTTTTCTTAGTTCCTTTAATTTATCATTTTCACTCTCTTTCATATCAATATAAGCAATAATTTGAGAATCATCTTTTAAAATGACTTGTTTATTCTTTGAAAGAAAAGCATCTTTAATATCATATATCACCCCAGTACCACTAAAATAAAGTCCTTCCTTTTCCTTTATATAATCCTCCTTTGCAGAAGAAGTTAGACCCAAATAATAATACTGGGTAACCAAATCACTAAAAGAATGTTCCTCTTCATGAGTTTCATTTAATATGGATTCATCTTCATAGCTTTCATTTAATATTGGTTCTTTTTTGAGTCTGTCAATTATAGGTATAATAGTTCTAGATCTATTAGTTATATCTCCTAATCTCCCTTTTTCCAAATCCTCTCTAAACCACTCAACGTTGAATTTAAACAATTTTACTTCTGGATTCATATAAGCCAACTCAAAATATTTCAAACCTGCCCCGTTATAAAAAAACATTCTTGTAAACATTGAATTTTCTATTTGAGGGGGCATATAAATTACAAGTTGGAAACTTGGATCAACCCATAAAGTCCCGGGAACCGTCGCATTTTCATATGTCATCTTCAGTGGTGTGTTATTCTGCGTTAATACCAGGGTCTTAATTTTATGATATTTTCCTTGCTGATACAACCAAGGTTCTATCTTTTGAGTGTTATTTTCAAAAACAATTTTTAAATAAAAAGGTCCATATTCAAAGGCTGTACCATTCTCATATCTGAGATCTCTCTTGTCTTGTAGTTTAACTACAGCATAATCATAAGCCTGACCTTTTCCTTTCTCTGGATCCCAGTTTGAGAAATAAGTCCACCAGTGAGATTTTCCAATTAAATCATTTGAAGCAAGGAAATACAAATCGGAACAATTTCCCATATAACTTTCAAGAATCTTTGCCGCTTTTGTCTCATTTGAAGTATATAAACAACTTGCCATATCCATCATCCTTGAAGTTACGCAATACTTAATACCATTTTTTTCTTCTATATATCCTCCCCTATCTTCAATGCAATCAAGACCATTTAATTCATCCAATTTTGTATGTCTTATTGCATGCTGACAACCTCCATCATAGATAGTTCTTCTTTCCGAAAGAGCCGCAATCCAGTAACCTGGGTCCCAATAAGTTGCAATAACCGTGCATTCAGGAGTGTTGTTTTTCAGCCAGGCCATTGAATCTCTCCACCCGCTGGAAATTCCTGTCCCATATTGTTTTGACATCTGATCAGAAGCCATATAAATAGAATATAATGAATTAGCAACAAAGATAATTAACAAGATTAAAAATATTATAGAACTATAAAAACCAATCTTATTTTCCTCTTTATTTTCCATATTTCTTCACCGCATTAATACATACATCAAAGAGAATCCCTAAAGCTATCCCAGCGCAAATAGACATTGGAAGCGCCAGCATCTGGGTAAACCTTACAGCCCAGAAACTACCATAAAGAGTAGGAACAATCCATACAAACAGAAAGAAAAAGGTTTCCGGATAGAATTTTTTATTCTTTATAACCAAACCAAATAAAATTCCTGAAACCGAAAATAAAAATGCTATCAAAGGGTATATAGTTGATAAAGAGATTAAGAAAAATGAAAGAAAAAATATTAAAAATCCCACAAAAGCAGTCCCGTAAGAATTCTCATATTTATCATAAGAAATAACATTTCTCAAAAATAACATAAACAGTATAGAAAGTCCGAAGAAACTAAGGAAGAATATTGGAGGTGTTACCCTGCCAATTATACTTTCCAAAGAAGCGCTCATCTCTTCTGAAATTGAAATCCATACATTTGGAAAAATTCCCCCCTCTGCTTTTGCGGTCTGGAAAAAAGAAGTTACTGCAATAATGCTGTTTACTGGTCCTAAACCTTGAAATGGAAAAGTAAAACAGAAAAAAGTAGCAAATAATATTACATAAACCAATAAATGTCCTCTAAAAAAGAACCAACTGTGCTTTAGTTTTTCTGTGATATTATCTCCTTTAGCAATTAAAATCCTGTAAAACCAGTGGAAACCAAATAATCCAATAAAAAGCCAAGGCACATAAGCGAAACCGCCACTCCAGTTCAAAGCAAAAGCTGCAAGGAAAATTCCTGAAAGAAGTGACAAAATAATCGGACTTTTCTTTCTGATATTATTAACATCAACCCTGTTATAAGCAGCCAGAAATAAAGAAATAATTACCAGAGATAAAAGAATATTCATGCAATCAGTATCAAAAAATCCTGCAAGGGAACGGGATATGAAAGAAGGGGTCAGACCAATAAAAAATGCTGTAAATAACCCGGCTTTATTTGAATATAACTCTTTTCCAATCAAGAAAGCGGGGAAAACTGAAAGAGCAGCAATTATTGCGGGAAACCAGAATAAAAACCTATAAAACTCAATTCCTGTCAAAGCATTTGCCAGTTTAAAAGAATAAGCAGCGAAGTAAGGTAAAAAACCATGATTAAAACCATGTGGTTCTGGGTAAGTTCTTAAATAATCTATTCCCGCATCTCCTTCAACAAGATTTTTAGTCATCCTATACCAGTAATGAGGGTCAGCAGCAAGCAGGTAAGGTTCATCCACAGTCGCCAATCTAACAGAAAGACTTAGATAGAAAATTCCAATCAATATTAATAGATAAATTGCTGTTTTGTGTTTAACCATGGTTTTAACAACTTTTGAAAAATCAAATGAAATCTCTACATCTTCATCCTTTGCCATAAATTACTAAGTTTAAATTTAACTATTTCTCCAATATGTGGGTTTGCAATTAATTCTTGGTCCTATAAAAGCGAGATACTCTTTTTGCTTTCTACAAAACCTTTTTCAAAAACAATTTTTGAAAATATTTTCTGTCTTTGGAGAAAAACCTTTTTTGTTACGCAAAAATTGTCCCTATTTCACATCATGAAAAAGTAGAAGGCGCTCATTTTTGTGGGTAGAAATTAGGAATCTTTTGAATTAATTGATTATTTTGCACTACTCAAATATGAAATATATATTTAAGTAAAATCTCCACTGCCTTGAATTACCTAATCAAATTATCTACCTGCAACAAGTTCAATGACGTCCCCGGTTTTTAATTTATGTTCTTTCCCTATTCTCTGTTTTGTCTTCACATCTATTGCTGTTATGAATTTTTTCCCAAAATCCGCGTGAATTTTATAGGCAAAATCCAGAGCGGTGGAATCCGGCGGCATTAAGAAAACATCCGGCAACACATTCCCATCTTTATCAGAAAGTTTTTTTACACCCCCGGGGAAAACCACAATATATTTTAGAATATCAAAAACTGCGCCATTGATAACTTTTTGAACTCCTGTGGACTTAAATTTTTTCAGGAGAATTCTTATCTTTTCAAGACCTTCTTTTTGTTTTTCATTCAAATCACCGATTACTTCAAAATCCTTATCGCCGGGAATATACTTTATCAAGTTATGTTTTGCAGCTTCTTTTAAGGCAAGTTCAGCTTCTGCAGAACACAATATTGCGCCGTGTTTTATCAAATCAGGAAGGTATTTTTCCGCTTCTTTTTTATCAACTTTGTTGGCTGCAACTATTATCGGCAATCCCTTTTCTCTTAAAGATTTTATAAATTTCTCTTTGTCTTCATCTTTCCATGCAGTTACTTTTTCAGTTAGTTCAAGGGTTTTTAATAAGTTCTGAATATCAGAAACCGACACTCTCAATCCTGAAAACTGTTTTGCAAGTTCTTTTACCCCAGCAACCTTTTTCCAGTTCCTGTTAAGAATTGATAAAAACCAGTGATTTATTTCATATTCAAGGAACTTTATATCTTCCATTGGGTTGTGTTCAATGCATTCCCTCCCCTCGCTGTCTGTTGTGCCGCTTGCATCAACAACATGAATTAAACAATCAGCCTGCCTTAAATCATCAAGGAATTTATTTCCCATTCCCCGCCCTTCATGAGCCCCGGGCACAAGACCTGCAACATCAATTAACTCAACAGGGACAAACCTGTTCCCGTCAATGCAATAACCCTGCCTTGGATTGCATTTTACATTAAAGAATTTCTCAGCACATTCTACTCTTACATAACCAAACCCTATATTTGGCTGGATTGTTGTAAAAGGAAAATTACCTATTTTAGCGTCTAATAAAGTTGCTGCCTTGAAGAAAGTGGATTTCCCTGAACTGGGTTTCCCCACAAGACCTATTTTCATTATTAATTTACGAATAAATTGATAAATCTTAAATTATAAAAAATAAATTAATTTAAGCAGACAGTTCAATTATAATATACTCATAAATAACTCATTAAAATCATATTTTTCTCCAATCTTTCAATTGTATCTTAATACTCTGGAGAATCACATAATCGAGTTTTGCCGTAAGCAAATTTCGATTAAATTCTAGATAGATTGTTATCTTTAAATAATTAACACAAATTTCCTGAATTACCTATAATTTCACTGAAGTAACTATATTATGCGTGGGTATTTTTTCTCTCTTGAAGTTTTGATTGCCGTAATAATGGTATTATTCCCATTGCTCACAATCAGCAGTCAGCCAATGGAACTTGACAACAAGAATGGAAAAATATATAATGCTTTGGAATTAATAGAAGAAAAAAACGGGTTGGACTCAAGCAATATTGAAATAGAAAACAATCTTAAAAATATTCTTGGATTTAATATCTCAGTTTCTTCCGGGTGTAAAGATCAAAGAATTGTTAATTACCTTGTTGTTTCTGGGGTTGATGAATTCAAGATAATTAAGGTTTGTTATTGAAAAATTATTTAAGTAGTTATTTAACCCTACAAACTGAATTTATAAAACATTAATAAACTATTTATATTTTTCTAATTTACTGATTAAATTTTCTGTTGTGGAAATATAAGATATAGCAAGAGGTATATTTCCAAGTTTCGCAATCCTCAAAGCAATATCATCAACCTTTAATATTCCGTGCAATACAATTAAACCGGGTTCAAGGTTTGTAAGTCTCACTGCAACAAGCGGGGACCTGCCTCTCTGGAGATTTGTAAATATAATGCAATGTTTATTCATCATAGAAGATAATCTTGACAATTCAAGAGGAGAGAAATTCATTATTGCCTTTTTGCTGTCCACCACAGAAAAACCATAAATCAACCCGTTTTTGAATTCATAACAGGACTTCCCATTAATCCTTTTCAGGAAAGTATTTATTCTCACAGGTTTTTCAAATTCTTTTCTTAAAAGAATAAATGAATCAAAATCAGGGATATGATAAAGAGCTGCAAATTCCCTGGTCATCTTTCCACCCCTTGACAGATCTATTTCCACCAAAGCATTTACGACCTTTTCTATCATCTTTGTCCCTGGGGATTTGCGCCTTCCTGATTCATAATCTGAGATAACCGAGGTATTAATACCAAGTTCCTTTGAAAGGTCTATCTGATGAATTTGAAATAATTGCCTCCATTTCTTGATTGTTTCTCCAGGGTTCCCTGAAAGCACTATTTCTCCTGCGATTTTCTTCCTCAACTCATCTATATTACCCATAATTAATTTTTTTTAAAGTTCTATAATGGTAGAAGCAGCAGAAGTTATTAAGATAGTAAAAAGGGACGGTCCAAAAGGGATAAGTCTCATAAAATGCAAGCTATTGGACGGAAACCACAAAATACTGGAAAGAGCTGTAATCGGGAAGATTAAAGTTGGAGATTTTGTGTATTTGAAAGAAACTGAAATGGAAGGTATACAATGAGTAAGTGTTCATATTGCGGGGAAAACATAAAAAAAGGCTCAGGGATAATGTTCATAAACAATAAAGGGCAAATATTCCACTTTTGCTCATCAAAATGCAGAAAATATTTCGCAATGGGGAGAAAAAAAGGAAAATGGGCGATAAAAGAATAATAAACTAATTTTTTAGTTTTTCTTTCCCTCTTCCAAACCAGTCCTAAACATCAACTATCAATCCTCTCCGTACCAGTAATCCTTAAATTCGGGTTCAGCAATTTTCATGTTTTTTTAAGCCATTCTTCATCTTTTGTAATATTAACTATTTCGTAATTGTTTAACTAATTTCCACAAAAAAACCATATCTGCTAAAGTAAATATATGGATGACATATGCAAAAGCTTAAAAACAATCATAAGGATAAATACACTGGAAATCAGACCTATGAAGAGTTCCATAGAATGAAACCTTTCTGAAAATCACGAATAAACGCCCAAGTTCTTAATAAATAATTTAAAGACAAATTAGTTTAGTGATATACACATGGTAGAATTTGAAACGCTGAAAAGTGAAGAAATGAAATTCGGAACAAACAACTTCATAGAGATATCAAAGAAAGTAGCGAAAAGTGAAGATGGAGAAAATGAATTCTTGCAGATTTCAAGAGGTTATTCTCTTCCAGACGGAACTAAAAGATACAAAAAATCAATAGCAATTCCAGTGGATAACGAAGAACTAATAAACTTCATAGCAACAAAACTAAAAGAAATGTAATTACTAGTTTTAATTTTTATTTTTTATTATATATAATCTTAATATATAATGGGTAAGATAATTAATAAAAAAAATATGTTTTTCCCGGACAAGGAATTTAAAAAAAACGCTTTAATGAACAATAATTCGATCTACAAAAAAGCGCTTAAAAACCCGACAAAATTTTGGGCGGATATTGCTAAAGAATTATCTTGGTTCAACAAACCAAAAAAAACTTTTGTTCATAAACCCCCATACTTTCAATGGTTTACTGGTGGAAAAATTAATATTAGTTATAATTGCCTTGACAAAAATCTTGAAAAAAGAAGAAATAAAGTTGCTTTAATATGGAAGCCTGAACCTGAAGAAGAAAGAGAAAGAGTTTTTACTTATTATGAATTATACAGGCAAGTAAACAAATTCGCAAATACTCTTAAAAAACTTGGAGTTAAAAAAGGAGATACAGTGGGAATTTATATGCCAATGTTACCAGAAACAATAATAGCAATGCTTGCCTGTGCAAGAATCGGTGCAGTCCACGCTGTTGTATTTTCTGCCTTCTCATCCAATGCATTAAAAGTCAGGCTTGAAGGCACAAAAGCAAAGATACTAATAACTGCAGACGGTTATTACAGGAGAGGAAAAATAATAAACTTAAAAGACAACGCAGATGAAGGAATCAAAGGCACAAATGTAAAAAAAGTTGTGGTTGTAAAAAGAATGGGTAACAAAACCAAATTTAAAAAAGGAAGAGATTATTACTGGAATGAATTAACTGAAAATCAGAAAGATTATTGCGAACCCGCAAAAATGAATTCTGAAGATATTTTATTTATCCTGTTCACGAGCGGTTCAACTGGAAAACCTAAAGGAATAATACATACCTGTGGAGGCTACACTGTACAGGCATATGCAACATCAAAGTTTATTTTTGATTTAAAAGATGATGATATTTTTTGGAGTACTGCTGATTTAGGTTGGATAACAGGTCATACCTATTCATGTTATGGTCCTTTATTAAACGGAACAACATTCCTCTTATATGAAGGTGTGCCGGATTACCCAAAACCAGATCAGTGGTGCATAATAATTGAAAAATACGGTGTCACAACATTCTACACAGCACCTACAGCAATAAGGATGTTTGAAAAAGAATTGAAAAAAGTAAAAGAAAAAATGAGCACTCTGCAATTAATAGCTTCGGTGGGAGAACCAATAAATGAAGAGGCCTGGAAATGGTATTTTAATTATGTTGGAAAAGGAAATTGCCCTATACTGGACACCTGGTGGCAGACTGAAACAGGGGGTATCCTGATAACAAGTCTTCCAGGTATTGGTCCATTTAAACCAACCTTTACAGGTCTTCCTTTCCCCGGAATTAGAGTCGATATACTTGATAAAGAAGGAAAACAAGTAAAAGCGAATGAAAAAGGAAACCTTGTAATTCTTCCTCCTTTCAGCCCAGGGATGCTAAGAGGTGTTTACAAAAATCCAAAAAAATATAAAGATACTTATTTCAGTGATTATGGAGATAAAATTTATTTCACAAGTGATGTTGCCTACCGAGACAAAAATGGTTTGATAAGAATTGTTGGAAGAGCAGACGATGTCATAAAAGTCGCAGGTCACAGAATTTCAACAGGAGAACTCGAAAATATAATTGAACTGGATAAAAAAGTGAGTGAATGTGCAGTTATAGGAATTCCTCACGAGATCAAAGGAGAAACACCAATAGCATTTATTATTTTAAAAAACGGGAAACCTGATGATGCAATGAAAAAAGAAATAGTTCAACAAGTTGAAAAAGGGATTGGAAAAATCGCGAGACCTTCAGAAATTTATTTTGTAAAAGAACTCCCAAAAACAAGAAGCGGGAAGATAATGAGAAGAATACTTAGGAAATTATTCTCCAAAGAAGAAATGGGCGATTTAAGCACTCTTGCAAACCCACAGAGTGTTGAAGAACTTAAGAAAATAATTCAATAAAACTGCAAATTTACTTTTAATTTATTTACCTCTATTTTGATTCCCTAATTATTATTCTGAAGGAAATCATCCAAAGAAAATAATTACCAACTCATGAAATAATCTAAAAATTTGATAAATCAGGTTCATATAATTCTACTTTAATCTTAA
Organism: uncultured archaeon; assembly: GCA_964562245.1. Lineage (GTDB taxonomy): Archaea > Aenigmatarchaeota > Aenigmatarchaeia > QMZS01 > QMZS01 > QMZS01. The sequence goes on from CAZLSF010000036.1 coordinate 8,974, forward strand.
GTTTGACACTTCCAAAAATTCGATTTAGGGTCTTGCTGCTCTCTTATGCTTTAAACCCTGATTTTGAAAAATTCATATCTATTTTTCGTAAGTATTTCCGTAACTACCTTTTTTT
>CAZLSF010000037.1:0-8564 GCA_964562245.1 uncultured archaeon
CCCCACTTTCAACTGTGGTATTTGTTCAATAATGTCTCTTTCATATTTTAGTATTCTTATGTTTGTTAAAGTTGTATTACCTATGTTTTTTATTAAAATCTTTGAGGATTGTATGTTTGCTTCTATACTAAAGTTATTTGTTTCTCCTTCTCTTATTTGATTGGTCGCACTGCAATCATTAAGAAAGATAATAAATACAAGGATAAAAATTAGAACATTTCTCCAATTTGAACCAGAATTCAGAAATTCTTTGATGTTTTTTTTGTCCAGCATAATTAAATTATATCTACCTATTTAAATAAATTTCTAAAAGCAGAATCACTAAGTAATGTGTTATTTAATAATATGATTAAATCCAGGTACAATTAATTCCTAACCTGAAAACGGAGAATACTGGTTTTTGGTTAAAATCAAGAAAATATTGATTTTAATCAGTTAAACAAAGAAACGGAGCAGATAAGAAATTTAGGTTCTTATAATATTATTGAATTTAGATGATTATGTATGTCTTGACTGAAGAGGGGGAAAAATATCTAAAAAATAAGTTGCCGGAAATAAATCTAATAAAAGAACTTTCTAAAAAAGAATTGTCTGTTTCTGAGGCAAAAAAACTGGAGAACTTTAACATTGCTTTGCAGTGGGCAAAGAAGAATCAATGGATTAAAATAGAAAATGGAATAATGAAACTCACAGAATCAGGAAAATCAATACTTAAAAAAAAATATGAAACTGAAGAATATTTGAAGGAAGTTAAATCAGGAAAATTTGATGAAAATAAGATGAAAATATTATTGACAAGAAATCTGGTGAAGAATGTCACTGAAAAAGAAATTGAGACTAAAAAATTGATTGGAAAAGAAGTATTAAATATAACTCCGGAGATTATTAAATCTGGTGTGTGGAGATATGTAAAATTTAAGAAATACAATGTTGAATTCCCCGGAAAGAGAATTTATCCCGGAAAAAAACATCCTTTGAATCTTGTTTTTGAGAAAATAAGAGAAGTATTTATTGAAATGGGTTTTGATGAGATGCAGGGACCTTTGGTTGAAACCGCGTTCTGGAACATGGATTCAATGTTTATTCCGCAGGACCATCCGGCGAGAGATATTCAGGACACATTTTATCTTTCAGGCGAAGGGGATTTGCCAGATAAAAAAATAGTTGAGAATGTTAAAGAAGTTCATGAGACCGGGGGCAATTCAGGTTCAAAAGGATGGAATATAAAATGGGAACCTAAAATAGCAAAACAATTATTGTTGAGAACCCACACAACTTCTGTGACTTACCGGACTCTTGCAGGAGGTATTAAAACACCATGCAAGCGTTTTTGTATTGGAAGGGTTTTCAGGAATGAAGCCTCGGACGCAACTCACCTCCCGGAGTTTCACCATGCGGAAGGTTTTATTGCAGCGGAAAATCTTAATATAAGAAGTCTGATGGGATTTATAAAATCTTTCTATTCTAAATTCGGACTGGACGAAGTGAAATTTAAATTCACTTACAATCCTTACACAGAACCAAGTCTTGAAGCATTCGGGTATTCAGAAAAGATGGGTAAGTGGATAGAATTAATAAATTCAGGAATTTTCAGACCGGAATCTTTAGCGCCTTATGGAATTAAAGTGCCTGTGATTGCATGGGGTTTTGGAATTGAAAGACTTGCAATGTTTATTTATGGAAATAAAAGCATTAAAGAAATTCTTGGGCACACATGCGACTTAAAATATTTGAGAAATTATGATATTTTGAAACTTGAAAAATGGTAATGCTAAACACAACTCTGGAATATTTAAATAGTCTGATAAAGAAGAAATTGTCTTTGGAGGAGCTGGAGGATTTATTATTTAAGATGGGTTTTGAATTGGAAGATGTGAAAGGAGATGAGATTGCAATAGAGATGACTGCTGAAAGACCTGATTTATTATGTCCTCACGGTCTTGCAAGAGCAATAAATCATTATCTTGGGGAAAAACCAAAAGAGTATAAAACAAAGAAAAGTGGATACAAAGTTATTGTTGAAGACAGCGTTAAGAAATCCAGACCTTTTACAGTATGCGCTGTTGTTAAAAACCTGAAATTTAACGAAGATAATCTGAAAGAAATAATAGATTTTCAGGAGAAATTACATACTACTTTTGCAAGGGGGAGGAAGAAGGCGGCAATAGGAATGTACCCTCTTGAAAATATCACACCACCTATTTATTATAAAGCAGAAAGACCAGAGAAATTTTCTTTCATTCCTCTGGATTTTTCAGAGAGTATGACAGGGAAAGAAATTCTTGAAAAACATCCAAAGGGAATTGATTATAAACACCTTCTTGAAAAATGCGATAAATATCCGATTTTTATTGATTCAAAAAACGAAATATTGTCAATGCCTCCGATAATTAATTCCGCAAAACTTGGAAAAATTACAAATGATACAAAGGAAGTTTTCATAGAATGTTCTGGATTTAATATGGAAACTCTTAAAAAGACTTTGAACCTGGTAGTTACCACACTGGTTGATTTTGGGGGCGAGGCTTATTCAATGGATGTTGTTTATAAAGATAAAAAAATAGAAACACCTGATCTAGACCCGGAGGAAATTAACCTTGAAAAATGCAATGCGGAAAAGATGCTTGGTTTGAAATTATCTGATAAAGAAGTATTTTCTCTTTTGGAAAGAACAGGATATATTCGCAAAGAAAACAAAATTTTTGTTCCTTGTTATCGTGTAGATATATTGCATGAGGTGGATGTCATAGATGATATTGCAAGAGCGTATGGACCGGATAACTTTATCCCGGAATTTCCGCAGGTTTCAACAATAGGGAATTTAATGAGAAATACAAGGATAGAAACCAGAGTTAGGGAATTGATGGTTGGTCTTGGATTTCAGGAAGTTTTCACTTTGATTCTTACAAGCAAGGATGAGCAATTTGAAAAGATGAGAATAAAAGGAGACGCAATTTTTCTTGAGGATCAGGCTGATAAATCCATCAATATGATTAGAGTCTCTTTATTGCCTGAATTATTAAGGGTGTTAAAGACAAACCAGCATTATGAATTTCCACAGAAAATATTTGAAGTCGGAAAGGTTGTATTTCCAGGTAAAGAAACAGAGACCCGGTCGCGTGAGGAAACTCATTTGTCTTCACTTATCTCAAATTCAATTGCCACATATGAAGAAATTTCTTCTGTTCTCAATTCAATATTTTCAAATTTAAATGTTTCTTATAGATTAAAGGAAACAGAAGATAGAAGATTTATAAAAGGGAGGGTTGCAAAAATAATTATTGACGGGAAAGAAATAGGTGTGGTAGGTGAGATTTGCCCCAAAGTTTTGGATAATTTCAAACTTGATAATCCCACAATAGGATTTGAACTTGATTTGGATTTTTTAAAATAAATTTTAATGTTTGTTGCAATTAATGCGAAGATTTTAAACATATTATAAATATATATATGAGAGGTCAATCCATCGTTGTTTATCTTGTTGGAAGTTTTGTTGCAATACTGTTGGTAGTAGGGATTATGTGGAGTATTCAAGAAGTTACTGGCAGAACTGTTGTGATTTATGTTGCCCACGATCAGGATTACAGCGAACCTATTTTGAAAGAATTTGAAGAAAAAACCGGGATGATAGTTAAAATTAAATATGATACAGAATTAACAAAGACTGTTGGATTGGTAAATGAATTAATTGCTGAAAAAGATAACCCTCGCGCAGATGTTTTCTGGAACAATGAGGTAAGTAGATCCATACAATTAAAGGAGGAATTTGTAACTAAACCTTATTGTTCTGTGAGCAGTATAAATATTTCTGAAAAATATAAAGACAAGGAATGTTATTGGACAGGGTTTGCGGCAAGAGCGAGAGTTATTATTTATAACACCAATTTGGTTAATGAAAGCGAAGCTCCAACATCTATTTATGAACTCGCAGATGAAAAATGGAAAGGAAAAGTGTGTATCGCAAATCCTCTGTTTGGAACAACAGGTTCGCATATAGCTGCGTTGTTTGCATTGATGGGTGATGAAAGAGCAAAGGAATTTCTACAGGATTTAAAAGAAAATGAAATACAGATAGTGTCAAGCAATTCAATGGTAAAGGATCAGGTTGTTGCGGGAGAGTGCTGGGTTGGAATTACAGACACAGATGATGCTAATGATGCAATTGTTGGAGGAAAGCCGGTTAAGATGGTATTTCCGGATCAGAGTGAGGAACAGATAGGAACTTTAATAATCCCAAACTCAGTGATGTTAATCAATGGGGCTCCTCATGAGGAAAATGGGAAGAAATTGATAGATTATTTGCTGTCGAGAGAAGTGGAAAAAAAGTTAGCAGAAACAAAAGCCATGCAGATACCGATAAGAGATGTAGAGACTCCGGAAAATGTGCCGAAATTAAGTGAACTCAAAGGATTGTCTGTGAATAATTACCAGATTTTTAAAAAATTAAATGTTTCAAGAGAATTTGTCCAGAATGAATTTATAAAATAATTTTTGTAATTTGTAAGGATATTAAGTTAATGAAACCAAAATATAATAAAGAAGATGTTTTAGAGTCTTCAACCAGGATAAGAGCTATTTTATATTCTTCAGAAGACCCTTTAACAAGAAAGGAAATAAAAACGAAGTATGAACTGAGGTATGGAGAAACTAACAGGTCATTTGATTTGGGTCTGGTCAATTTCAAAAATTTTATAATATATACTTTAAGAGAGTTATTGGAAATTTATCCTGAAGTGAGGAAACCTTATGGTATGAACCCAAATACAAGGTTATATTGTCTGAAAGAGGAACAAATAGAAAAGTGGGTTAAGAAATATAGTAAATAAAATTATAATTAATTTATCTTTCTTAGAATATTGTTTAAAGGGCTAAATCCATATTTTAATGTTTATATAATCTATATAATTAAACAAATATTATGAGGAAAGAAATTAATTTATTTATCTTTGTCCTGGTTTTTCTTTGTTCATTTACTACTGTTTATGGGCTGGAAACAGTGACGGTTCAGAAAGGAGAACACAAAGAGTTATTGTTTGAGATCAATAATACTCATAATGAGGCGCTTAAATATTCTATTTATTCTGTTGGGTGGTATCCCTGGATATTATTTTCATATTCCCAGGTTTTAATCCTACCCGGGAAATCCAAAGAGATTTCTGTATTCTTGCAACCGAGCGCAGTTGTGGAAGAAGGTGAATATTATATTAAATTAATTGCAAAATCAAGGAAGGATAAACTTGAAAAATATCTAAAAATTATTGTTACTAATTTAAAGAAACCAGAGGTTAAAGAATTTGTTTGCGATGGCAGGAATCTGGGTTTAATTGTTGAATCTGATGAAACTTTTAAGTTATTCTTAGATATTTATAAAGAGAATCATCTGATAAAAAGAATAGAAGAAAATATTTCTATCGGAAAGAATAGTTTTACTTTTCCTTTAGATTTTGAATATGGGGATTATGTGGCAGAAGTAAGTTTCTTTAAGGGGAATTTGTTGGTAGATAGGATAAATAAATCATATTCAACTCAATATCTTGAAGGTGTTAAACAAGAATCAAATGTGGTTGAAAATAGGCGTGACTGGAATTATTATTTTATTTCAGGTTCTAGAATAGTATTTAATAATAAAGGGAAAACAACAGAGAATAAAAAATATTCTGTGGTTGTTGATAGATCAATGGATTCTTTTTTTAAGGCAACAAATTATAAAGAGAAATTAGTTGAAGGAGATACTTACAGATATGTATGGGAATTTGTATTGTTGCCAAATCAAAAATACATCATTTCTTATTCTTATAATTATTCATTAGTTCTAATACTTTGTTTGGCAGTAGTATTTTTTGTTGTTTTGTTTGGCAGGTCTGTTAAGGGGGAAGTAAAAATAAAGAAATTTCTGACAAAAAGGATAGATAAACTTAAAGAAGGCAAAGAAATAAATGTTTGTATAGAAGTTGTAAACAAAACAAAACATGAATTAACCAATGTATTAGTTGAAGATTATGTTCAGCCAATTTTTAAATTAAATAAAGAGTTCACCGGCGTAAGACCAGATAAAATTATAAAAATAGGCGCAAAAGATAAACTTGTATGGAAGGTATTAAGACTTGAGCCAAAAGAGACAAGAATATTTTCATATACAATCATTCCAAGAGTAGGATTAACTGAAACATATTCTTTCTCACTTGCAAAAGTAAAATATAAAATAGAAGATTTAGTGAAAGAAGTTTTCTCAAATCAGATAACCATTTAATTAATGAATATAAGATAAGTTTGCATGAGGATTTTATGGAGTGGATTTGGTATGTTTTTTTATAGGGTGGGTAGGAGTTTTTAATTTTGAATATAGTTCTGGGGAGAAATGATGGTTGATAATTAAAGGTATCGAGCAGAAATTGTAGGGGGTAGAAATCCTGCAAATAGTTTTTATGAATTTTTAGAATATATGTAAAACTCAAGTTTGACACTTCCGAAAATTCGATTTGGGGTCTTGCTGCTCTCTTATGCTTTAAACCCTAATTTTGAAAAATTCATCTCTATTTTCCGTAAGTATTTCCGTAACTACCTTTTTTTTAAATTTCACCTCCTTTTGCAGGTTTACTGCCTTTTTGTGAACTAAGTATTAAAGTTGAGGTGAAAATTAGGAGACAGGTAACTAAGAACTTTGAGGAGTTAGATAGGTCTCACTGCAAGTTTTGTGAAAAAATACCTTCTTGAATTATAGGAATTCTGGAAATCCTTGGTTTTGTGTAATTGTATTTCTATAAAATTGCTTGTTTTTTGAAAACTATTTCTTATTAATCAGATGTTTTTTCAGATGTTCTGGCACTGAAATTATCTGTTTTTGTTTGTTTCCCACAACAATATCTACAATATAGGCTTTTCCCCGCGTATTACTGATTTTTCCAATTAACCCATGGTATCGCGGATGAGGGTAATTCTGAGAACTTGGATCTATTTTAATTACTACTTTTTCACCAATTTCGAATTTTTTAAGGTATTTGGTGATTCCTTTATTTTTCTTATATTTTATCAACTTACTCCTTGATTTGCTGATTTTTCCATGTCCATATCTTGCCATAATATAGGATAAAATAAATTTAAACTAACATTATGCACTTCTTTGATAAATTCTTTAAGAAATCGGAGGAAAAACAAATAAAAAACCTAAATTTTGAGGAAATTGGCGGTTTTATAGAAGAAGAGGTTGGGTATAAAAAACAGGAACTTATGAGAGAATCTGAAAAATTTAGAAAGCGTCTTGTCAATCATCTTAATTCTTTGAGGACTTTATTTGATAAACTTTTAGATTCTGATTTTGAGCCGGTAATATTGCAGGACAAAAGAGATATTTCAAATATAGTTAAAACCAGCAAAAAGAGCTATTGTTCCAATTCAGAAAAATTGATTGTCCGAGCAGTAAATTCTCTGAATGAGGACCCAACACCTTTTAAAATAAAATCAATTGTTCTGGAAACTTTCAGCAAATTAAATAGTTCTTCAAAAGAAGCTCTTATTCTTTTACAACCTTTTGAAAAAGATATGAAACGCATAGCTTCAGGATTGAAAGAGTTTAAGAAAGAAATAGATAAATTTGAATCTTTTATTAATTCAGATTATTCTCTTATTTCTGATGTGGAAGAAGTAGAAAGATTGGTTTGTAAAATAAATCACATTAAAGAAAATAAGATTAAATCCAGAAAAAAGAAAATTGAGTTGGACGAAAAAATAACAAAATTGAAAAAAGATATAAAGGCGCAGAATTTAAAAATTTCAGAGATTGTTTCTTCAGAAGAAGCCACCAAACTTGCGAAACTTGAAAAACAACAAAAAGAACTTGAATTGCAGACAGAGAAAATAATAGCCGATATAACGCAACTTATTTCTAACATTAGCAGGCAGATTAAAGGATACATCCATATCCACAAATCTGATAAAAAACAAATAATGAAAATTGAATATTTTTTAGACAATCCTGAAACTTTGCTTCAAAACTCTGATTTTTTTGAAGAGGTTATTGAAAATGTAAAAAAGGATATTGATAAAATAGAACCAGATGAAAAAAAGAGAAAGAAATTTTTGAATATTGAGAAGAATATAGGGACTTTTATAAAAGAAGCCCAGATAAAACACAAACAGATTTCTAATAATCTTCTTAAAAATATCACAGCTATAAAAAAATTAAAACAAAAAATAACAACCGAGAAGTTTGAAAAGAATCTTGAAAAATTGACTGAAAAAATGGAACTGTTGGAAGAAGAAAAGAAAAATATTAAAATAGAAGGGGAGGAAAATATTGAAGAGTTATTAAATGAAATTGAAAAAATATTATCTTCTATTTCAAATAAAAAAATAATAATTAATAAAAAATAGCCCCGCGCGGATTCTCATTCTCTTTAAATCCCCAGTTATAATTGTTCTATGGTAGAACAGCACCTAAATTCGCGAGCGAATTTGGGTTTTCATTTTATCTAAGGGTTGAGACCTTTTTCAACAATATTGTTGAAAAAGGTTCATTCGAACCGCGGTCTCGAGATCCAGAGTCTCGGATGCTTTGCCCTGTAATT
>CAZLSF010000038.1:0-8464 GCA_964562245.1 uncultured archaeon
GATATGACTATTTTGGTGCTTGATTCACTTACAGGAAGCGATATTCTGGAGCAGATTGAGAAATTCGGGGAAGTTAATTTTGATGCTTTAATTCTCACAAAAGTTGATGTGAATGAAAAAGGAGGAGCAATGCTTTCAGTAAAACAGAAAACAAACAAACCAATTCTGTTTTTGGGAACGGGGCAGGAATACAAAGATTTGGAGAAATTTGATGCTGAGAAACTCGTTAAAAAAATGCTGGATTAGTATTTATTTTTTAGTGATTATTTATGTTTAAAAACTTATTTAATCGAAAAGAAAATGCAATTATTTTAAAAGAGAAACCATACAAAAAACTTGTATCTGCAGCTAAAGAAACTTATTTAACTGGTTTTGAAAGAAGTTTTAATATCTCAGACAGTTCACAGAAAAATTCATTAATAATTAAAAATCTTGAACCAATAAATTCACAAGCAACTGTAAAATTTGTTGAAGAAAATTCAGAAAGAGGAGTTATTTGTAGCAGCGGTGCTGGAGATATTCATACTCATCCTTTATTACCCATATCAATTAAATATTTGTATGTTCCTTTAGAGGAAAAGCAACCTGTTATTCCTGTTAAGGATATTGTAGCAAGAGAATTAGATTCAGTTGTTTCTTTTTCAATTCAAGATCAAACTTATTTTGCGAATTCACTGAGGGATATAATGGGAGTGGTTTATTATCTTGGTGGAAATAATATTGGAATGAAATGTTACAAAAAAGAGTGTTCTGATATTTTGCCTGTTTATAGAGAATTAAAGGGAAAATTAATTGAGATACCTTCAAGGATTTCAGAAGATTCATTGAGAACTTATTTTGATATAAACAAAATCGGTGAAAATAAGCAAGTACCCGTTGTCATACAAGGGACAGCGATTTGTGAATATGGAACTAATAAAGAATCAATAGATGATTACGAGATTTTAAAAGAGCCGGGAAAGAGTTATATTATGTACTTACCTTTAGTAAAAGATAAAAACGATAAAATTTTGGAAAGTCCTTTTTTGAAATATTATTCGGATTTTCTCCTTTACCGTTAGCCTTGTTAATTATCTATCTAAATAAAGGATTATTTATGGCAAAGAAATATGAATGCTTGCATTGCGGTTGGATTGGAAAACCAATTATTCTGGAACCAGCCCAGAAAGTATGTCCAAAATGTGGTTCAGTGCAATTAAAAAAATTGGATAAAGAATAACTCACTTTAACATAACATTATTTTAGGTGAGGTCTAATTTATTATTTTTGAGTATAAAATTATGGTAACTGAAAAGAATGTTTCTGATTTGGTTATACCAAATCTAGATACAGAAAAATTTCTTGGAGAATTGGTATTAAATTACCCAAAGTTGGTTGGTCAAATAGTTTCAAGGAAACCGGAATATGGTAGTACTATTGAAGAAATAGTTAAGAATCATACAATAAATAAATTTACCGGAGGTAAAGGATATGAACAAGGTTATAAATATCTGTCTATGGGGCTGATAAATAAGGCTTTGGAATGTTTTAAAGAATCTAAATTTGGTAATAGAGCAGCAAAAGAGTATGAAACACTTGCAAAAAGATATGGTAAATCCGGAGAATGGGATTATATTAATCCAAAAAAATTAACCAACTCTGCGGTTGAAGAAATTAATAATCCTTATAAGAGACTTGATGATCATTTTTCAGGCAGAGATCAGTATGCTATTTTCTTTAAAGAGTTTGATTAGAGGGAGAGACATTTTTCTTGTTCTATGGTTAAACTAAAGAAAAATAAATTTCGTTTTCTCAATATTGTTCTAATTTTTATAAACTAATAAACATATCCAATCACAATACCCCCTTCATTATCAAGTTCTCTGTCAGTAATTACTTTATTTTTTGGAGTTGATACGAATAAAAACCCCACACCTTCACCAGGAAGATATCTTGTCTTAAATTTTGAAATTCCATCTTTTTTAAAGGAATGTCTTGGTTTTACGATTTTCAGTTCATTTATTTTGGTTTTCAATTTTACAACAAGTTCTTGATAGTTATTTTTCATTAAAACTTCATATCCCTCAATATAGTCTTTTTCTTTTAGGATATTCAGGATGTTTTTGACAAGGTTGCTGCTCCCTACAATGATTTTTTTTTTGCCGACCATCTCAGCATTTTTTATTGCCGAGAATACATCCGCAAGCAAGTCGTGTCTCATAAACTATTAAAAAAATAAATTATTATACTTCTAATTATCTTCAATATTTAATTAAATTATATTTATTAAGATTATGCCTTGCGGAAAGAAAAGAAAGAAGGGAAAGATAAAAACACATAAGCTCAAAAAAAGGAGAAAGAAGATGAGGCACAAGACTAAATAATTTTAGGTTTTTAGTCAATATTCAAATCTATTTATCTGTGAGATAAAAGCGTCTATTGCCTTCATTTTATAGGTAGAATGCATATTTTTGGAGTTTATTCTTTATTTTTAAATAGGCTTAATATCTTGCAGCTCATTCCATCTTTCAGCTCATTCCATCTTTCAGATAATTCATTATTAACAAAGCTAATGAATGCGGTGCGAAGTGAGCGTACCGAATAATAAATATTCTATTAACTTGTAAAATGTAGTATTTATAAAAATACCTTAGTTTATAAAAAACTCATCAATTTTTCTTAATTGAAACTTCATAATTCCGACCTATTCTTTTTCTATTGATAAGACCTCTTTTTTCAAGAGAATGGGCTATTCTACTCACCTGCGCTTTAGACAGGTTAATTTCCCTGGAAATTTTTTTCTGTGAAATCTTGCTTTCTTTAGACAATACTTCAAGAAATCTTTTTTCATCTTCAGTAACCCCATAATCAAGCAGTTTGGGTTTTTTCCTGAATATTAGAAAAACCGAAATCATTATAATCAGAACAAAGAAAGTGATTATCAGGGCTGTAAACTGATTTGAGGTTAAGGCAGGTTCATAAAGTATTGAAACATCATAAACCTCTCCAAGTCTTGGATTTGCGCTCCAGCCTATAAATATATTCCGGCCATTAGTTCCTTGCTTTCCATCAATTGGGTAATAAGGGGATTGGTTTATTTTATCACTATTATCTACCAGAATATACCCTTTTGGGAGGTAGATTGTTAAATTAAATTTTTCTGTTGGTGTAGAGATTATATATCTGTCTGAGAAGATGTCATAATCTTCGTATTGAGTTACTAAATCAGGATAATTGAACGAGATATTAATTAATTTGGTGTTTATATTTTTGCATGAAATTAAGGTGCCTGATCTTTCATATTTCCAGGCACAGTCCAATTTATTTGATTCATCATAAATTTCGAGGTTTTTTACACGATGGATTATATAATAATTGAATTTATCAATAGTCTCAGGAACTTTAATTATTATATTTTCATATGCAATTCCATTTTCATCAAGATTTACATATATATTGGATTCATCATATTTTGTTGGCAAGTCTCCAAAAACAGGAGAAACTGCTAAAATGATTATTAATAAGAATATTAATTTCCTCATATATAATATAGTATGCAAAAAGATAATCAGATATTATCTAATAAATAATTTTATTGTATTTGATTTATGGCATCAAAGACTAAAAAAAATGATAATACTAATCTTGAAAGAGACTTAGAGAAATTATTGGCTCAGAGGAAAGCGGTAATTAAGGTAATTGGTGTTGGAGGGGCTGGAAATAATACAGCTACTCGAATTATGGAAAGTGGTATTGCAGGTGCTGAGGTTATTAGTGCAAATACAGATGCTCAGCAATTATTATATTGTAAAGCTCATAAAAAAATACTTATAGGTAAAAATATTACAAAAGGTCTTGGAGCTGGTGCTGATCCTTTAGTTGGTGAAGAATCCGCAAAAGAAGATAAACAGGAATTGACTGAAAGTTTAAAAGACAGTGATTTGATTTTTGTTACCTGTGGTCTTGGAGGCGGAACAGGAACGGGAGCAATCCCTGTTATTGCGGAAATTGCAAAGAAAATGGGCGCTCTTACTGTAGGTATAGTTACAATACCTTTCACCATGGAAGGAACCCAGAGATTAGATAATGCTTTATCAGGACTTAATAAACTTGAAAAAAATGTTGATACTTTAATTGTTATTCCAAATGATAAACTTCTCGAACTCGTGCCTGAAGTTTCAATAACAACAGCATTTAAGATTGCAGATGAAATTCTTGTAAATGCAGTAAAAGGAATTACCAACTTAATCACACAACCGGGTTTGGTAAATCTTGATTTTGCTGATCTAAGAGCTGTTATGAAAGACGGCGGAATGGCAATGATTGGTCTTGGGTCAAGTGACACAGAACATAAAGGATTAGAATCAATAGAAAGAGCCTTGAATAATCCATTGCTTGATTTAGAGGTAGAAGGGGCAAAAGGAGCTTTGATAAATATTACAGGCGGAAAGGATATTACAATAAAAGAGTGTCAGGAGATTGTAGAGAGAGTGTCTTCTGTATTAGACCCCAATGCAAAATTAATCTGGGGTGCAACGATAGATAAAGAACTTGGAGATTCAATAAAGACTCTCCTGGTTGTAACTGGAGTAACTTCAACACAAACCTATTTTGAAGGCAAAGATTACAAAGAAATGAAGAAAAAAGAAGTTGAAACCGTGCTTGGAGTTGATGTTGTTGATTAATAGGGGAATGTCAAGAGAAATTAAATATTTATCTTAAAGACATCCTGTTCTTTATAATTACCAAAATTATTCACTGTTTTTTTGCAAATTTGAAAATTTATTCAATATTTTCAATAATTCTCTCCAATAAATCATTTATTTTATCTCCCCGGTAACCCAAATCACCGCCTTCATTAAAACCAGTTTTTATGCTTTTAAATCCTTTTTTTGGGTTTGGCAAACTGAATATTAATTTTTTATCTGTTTTCTTTTTGGGTTCTTTTTTTGAGATTAATTTGTCAAGCATTTCTTTGTTTATTTCGCCGTAAGTGATATAATCTTTAGCTTTTGCAAGCATCCCCATATTGTTTTTTGTGTTCTCAAGAATTACCATATTATTTTTTCTCCTGATTCCAAGTAAAGTCAAGGTATCTTCTATACCTGTTTTAATGTTCCATTTTCCTCTTAGCCTTATTGCTGCTATTTGTCCCATAATAAATAATTAAACATTTAAATTACGCACAGATTCTTGTATTCTTTTAAGTTCTCTTAAATTTAGGCTAGCAACCTTTTTATCTATTTGCAGGTTTTTCAGCAATTTTTTTGCTTCTTTTTTTGTGATTCCTTTTTCTCTTATTATTGCTTCCCTGAGAGCATTCTTTACTTTTTTATTTTTTTGTTTGAGGAAATCAGCAAAGATAGGTTCCTCAATTTTTTTTGGTTTGAGCAAAATTATCCGGGACAATACATGGGGTTTTGGGGAAAAACATTCTGAGGGAACTTCAATGTCCAGATGCACTTCAAAAAAGATATTTGAGATAAATGAAAGTTTTGTGTTTCTTGAGATAATTTTTTTTACAAATTTTTCAGGCAGCAGGAGAACACTGAGCTTAAAGTTATTATATATCAGTTTCTGAATAAGGGGTTCTGAAATAGAATAGGGCACATTTGCTACAATTTTATCAAATTCCGGGAATTTTATATTCAAAGCATTTCCGGAGATAATTTTTAGTTTGGTGTTTTTTATTTTATTTAGTTCGGGCAGCAATGTCTTATCTAATTCTATTGCATAGACTTTCCCCGCTTCCTTTAGAAGAAATTTTGTCAGGTTTCCTGTTCCAGCTCCAATTTCAAGGACTATATCATTTTTTGTTATCTTTGCCAGTTTTGTTATTCTTTCAAGTATATTTTTATCTATTACAAAATGCTGGTCTAATTTTACCACTTTATTCTATATTTTTTATTTTTTCTATTTCATTTTTCAGGTTTGTTAATTCATTGTTTAAATCAGAAACAACTTCTTCAAGTTTATCCATTTCGACTTTACTTTCCAGATCGCCTTCAAATTTCATTCCTTTTGGTTTTAACAGTCCAGAATATAATTTTGAAGCGGTTATGCTTGCTTTTTGATACATTTTATTTAGAGCAGTAATATTCATTACTCTTATTTTTTCAAGTTCATTTACAAGGTCGAATAATTTAGACATTCCTCTCAAATAATTTTCTAAATTTTCAATTGTTTCAAGGGTTTCCTTGTATCTGCCAACTTTAACAAATAAAGGCGCAAATTCATCTTTTGGATTTTCATCTATTTCTATTGCGTGTGTATGTTTTGTTGCTGCTAACTCTTCTTTAGGTCTGATTTCTCTGTGAGGCATTTCTTCTCTGGTTGAGTGTATTATTGGTTTTTGCGGGATTTTAGGTTTCATTATTTCACCAGTAGTTTTCGGGTTTGTTTCTGATTTAACCAATTTTAGAATAGCTTCTTCTATATCTTCATAATTATAACCCTGAGATTTCAGAGTAGCATAAATTTCATCTATTGTTTTTCCTTCACCATGCATTTGCGTTAATTTGTTAAATAGATTTTTTTTAAATTCAACTTCATCTGCTTTTTTATCTCCGTTAATCTGTGGTTCTATGCTTCCTGGGATTGTAGCATTTGCTTGTGTTGCGGACATTTGATTCTGGATTGGGGATAATTCTGGTACAGGATTTGTCTGAGTAGTTTGTTCTGGTGGTACAGAGATTGGAGGTGGTGTTTTAAGAAGGGTGTCATGTTCTGTTATTAAATCATCCATTGTCGGGAGTTTGTTTCCGGTAATTCCTTCTTTTATATTATTTATATATTTATCATCTTCCATAAGAATAAATTCTTTTTTATACTTAAATTACTGTTTAAAGATACTTGTTCTTTAAAAGGTGCTTAAATTTGCTTTATAGAGAAAGAAGATCTGCATCCAAACTTTTTAGTTAAGGTTTTTGGAGTGAAACAGCAAAAAAGTTAAAGCAACTTTTTAGAAATATTCGTTTTATAAAAAATAATGCAAATATAACCAAAAATTAATTGTCTAAAAACTAGTTAATAAAATAAAAGAAATTATAAGAAAATTACAAGGATTTGTATTTTGAAATTTCAGCTTTGAATTCAGCAGTTTTATTTTTAAGGATTTCTAGACTTTTTTTAAGGATTTCTTCTTCTGTAAGTGCAGAGCAACTTTCTATTTTTAGAGTTATTTCTTTTGGATTTTTGTATTCGTAACCAACAATTGCAGGCTGCCATTTTGCATGATCTTTTCCCAGACCAATTGAAGTTTTTGCAGTAAGATCTATGTTTTGTTTATTTAGCAGTTCCACTATAGGAATATTTTTATTGGTTGTTTGAACATCTCCTTCTATTGTTTCAAGATTATCTGAGTTTACTATTTTAGGTCCTTTTACATTCAATTTTAGTGTCCCTTCTCCTTTTATTGGGATAAATCCGAGCCTATGAGCCAAAATTTCATCCTGCAGTACTGAATTATTGTCTTTGATATATACCTCTTCTATTGCAGATATTGGAATTTCACCAACCATTATTCTCCTGAGAGCATTTACAAATTGGGTTGTTGTATCTTTAAAGCTTACTTTCAGCTTTCCTTTGGATTTTTTAATATTTATCTCCATTAATTAAATTCGAAATTTTTTATTATAGGGGATTTTGTTGATTGGTTTAAGTTAATCTAATAATTGCAATATTTAAATATTCTAAATTTCCTTCATTGTGACTTCAATGTTAACATCTTCAGGAATCTGGAGTCTCATAATCTGGTGCAAAGCTCTTTCACTCTCGCCTATCTCAAGAATTCTTTTATGGATTCTCATAGACCATTTATCAAAGTTTGCATTACCATGACCAGTTCCTGTTTTAATCTGTTTCATTACATATAGTTTCAGTTTTTTAGTTGGAAGTGGAATTGGTCCTCTAACACTTGCACCGAGTTTTTCAACCATTTCTTTTATGTTTTTTGCGGTATCTTCTAATTTTCCTTGATCTTTACTCCACAATTTTATCCTTGCTCTTTGCATAAATAAGGATATTTTAATTTATTTAAGGCTATTTTAGTTAATTATGATTAAAAAATTTCATGAATTAATTATCCTACCCAGAGAGCGGTTGGAAGATTGATGAGTCCTGAGAAATATGATAAAAGCTTCGCAACTCTCAATGAGGGTGTTTATGACTCTTTTTTAAAGGAGATAGTTCAAGGAAAAATTACTCGTAAAGAGCTCATTGTATATGGAATTATTCAACCTGTTAGTGAAGAGCTTTTAGAAGGAAACTACGCAAAAAAACTTGCAATGTATGTTAGAGGGGAAGAAGGAACGGAGATAGGAGAAAGAGTAGGAATGGAATTAAGTGGGGATATAGAAAATATGATTGGAGAAATGTTAGAAGAGAGAAATAGAACAGTTGAAGAGGACATAAAACAAGGTCTTGAAAACCTGTATTTAAATTCAATTATGTATACCATTCAGCATACCAAATAAAGTATCCTGCC
>CAZLSF010000039.1:0-8302 GCA_964562245.1 uncultured archaeon
AAAAAAAGGTAGTTACGGAAATACTTACGAAAAATAGATATGAATTTTTCAAAATAGGGTTTAAATCATAAGAAAGCAGCAAAGACCCTAAATCGAATTTTTGGAAGTGTCAAACTTAAGATAAATTAACTGAATGGTTAAGATTGTTTAGTGAAATTATTTGGTCTTATTTACCCAAAATTATCCTTAATTCCAATTCTCTATCTGCCTATAAGTTCTATTAATTACTCCAACCACTCTTTCCTGGCGATCTTCTCAGGTAAATAGATTTCAGTTATGAAACTTATATCTTTTGCGCTCAGAGCCTCAAGTTCAAGTTTAACTCCTTTTTCAACCATGTGGTTTAGTTCATCTCTCCAGGTTTTTTTCTGGAACCACTTATAATTTAGAATTTCTTTTATTCTCTTTTTATCCCCATCATTCAATTTAATCGTTACTTCTTTTGGCAGATTATATCTAGCCTGATCAAAAGAACTTAATCCAATAAACTTTGCATCAGGAACCGCCATCCTCACAGACTCATACGCAAGATTTATTGAACCTTGTTTAATAACAGAATAAATATAAAACCCCCAAGGATCATTGTCAACAAGAACATATATAGGCAACTTCAATTCATCATGCATCCTTCTCAATAGTCTCCTCACTCCTCTCGGTGGCTGACCTCCTCCATGTATAATCAAGCAATTATGTTTCTCCCAGAATTTATCTTCATTGAAACGACCCCACACAGTATCTTTTTCTATAAATAATATAAATTTCGCATCGCATTTTTTAAACTTGATTATATCTTCTTCCACTATCGAAGGAACCGCCCATCCTCCAGAACCCATTTTTCTCAAATCAATCTCATCCCCAGAATCTTCTATTGTGAGATTACCTATCATTACTCCCTTGCTATTTGCCCTTAAATGCAACTCTTCTCTTAAAGCACTTACACTAACTTCTATATCCTCAATTATCGGATCTGACTCAGTCTGATCCTCAAAAGTGTTTTCTTTAGAATCGCCTATAGTATGTTTGGTATTGTAATACAAACTCCTTATTGATGTTGTCTTTCCTGATTTTACCAAATTCTGACAAGCGTCCGCAACAATTAAAGTCTGCATAAATTTTCTTGCCTGATCAATACTGAAAAAATTCCTTTTTTGTGTTTTATTTCCGAGAGTAATTAATTGCTCTTTTTCGTCAAAAAGAACATTACTCAAAGTTCTTACGACAATATCTAAGGAAAGTT
The DNA here is from genome assembly GCA_964562245.1 of uncultured archaeon. Lineage (GTDB taxonomy): Archaea > Aenigmatarchaeota > Aenigmatarchaeia > QMZS01 > QMZS01 > QMZS01. The sequence continues at coordinate 1,238 of CAZLSF010000039.1, forward strand.
CATTCCCTTTCTCTAAATCTTTTAGAACTTCGTTTCCATATATCTCTCTTAATTTTTTAACTATCAAATCCGACTTTTCTTTAGGTACCATTTTATTCATTCCTTTTCATAATCTCTTTCTTGAGTAGTGTCATAATATATTCTTTATTTTTACCTGTTAAATTTGAAATAGATTGAGCAACTTCCTCGCTGTATCTGCTAAATATTTTCCTCCTTCTCTCCTTTGCGTATTTTCTCTGTTCAGCAGAAAGATAACTTCCCAATTTTCTTCCAATATCAAGCAAACCTAATTTAATCTCCTTAATAATCTCTGGATAAGAAGCAAGAGCCTGCTTACCTTCTGAAATAAATGGAACCCATACAGATTCCACACCCACAAGAATAACCATTGGTCCTATAGGTAGACTTCCGCTTGGCTGAGATAAACCATATCTCTTCCATTGTGTTTTTGCAACTGCCTTATAAATTCCGCATTCAGACTGCTGGTAGAATAAAGGAACTTTATTTGCGAATCTTATGAGGGTTATTTGTTTATCTGAAGGAAGTTCTTTTGAATAAACTAATCCAACTTCCACCTGAAAAGGTATTGAATTGTATACTGCTACAGGTCTCGTACACGCAGCAACAAAATCAGCATTATATTCCTTGTTAAGCCCCTTAATGATATTCTCCTCTCCTATAGGGGATAAACAGTCTGTTGGAGGTCTTTGTAATTTTACTTGTTGCATTGCATTCATTAAATTTGAAGACATCTCCCTTGTTATAGCATTTGGTCTTGTATGTGGGTCTAACTTTGACAATTTACAAATATCTTTTGCTCCTATGCCTCCGACTTTTGAAAAATCATTCATAAGAAAAGCCTGAACAGTTTTTGATTTTGTTTTCGCCAGCATTTTCATCAAAGTCCCGAGTTCAACCCCATGAGGGTGAGGCGCAACTTTCTTTGGTTTTTTTGGCAATTTATCAGCAACTCTTTTAAATACTACTTTCTTTCCATCAGGATTGACAAATACGATTTGCGCATGAGGGTTTGCAATGGCAGTATATTTTAAATAATCATAAGGTCCTTTGGTTTTCCTAAAAAGACCCTTTAATTTCATTGTTATCTTTGTTCCATGGTCTTTCACAGTTTCAAGTTTTTTCTCATCCTCAATCACAGGCATATTACTTGAAGTGTCTATATATAATTTACAGGAATAATGAATTTTGTCTTTTACCTTGGATTCTATAGAAACAGGTTCTCCTGTTGTTAACTGTGAATACAAAATAGAAGCTGAAATTCCAATTCCCTGCTGCCCTCTTGACTGTATTCCTGCTTCGCCAAGTGATTTAAATTTTGACCCAAATAAAAGTTTCCCAAAAACATCTTTTACATATTTCTCTTCAATCCCCGGACCATTATCCTCAACACTTAACTGAAATATATCTTTTTCAGTGTTTTTAATTTTAACAACTATATGTGGCAAAATATCCGCTTCTTCACAGGCATCCAAAGAATTGTCAACAGCCTCTTTAAGAACAGTTATAAGCGCCTTTGTTGGGCTGTCAAATCCCAATAAATGTTTGTTTTTCTCAAAAAACTCTGAGATTGCAACTGCCTTGTATTCTGCCATTATATTATTTCAGAGAAAGTTTTAAAAGTGGTGTGATCGAAAATGCATTTTTGCGAACTCTTTATCAAAAATATAATCTAAAGCAACAACAATCCAAAAAATCCTCCAAAATAATACAAAAAAAGCAAAGTCAAAGGAAACACCATTGTAAACCTAACTCCCTCCTGAACCTCAACATACTTTTTTGTTTCTTTGAGTTTTTCGATTTCTTCTCTCTTAAGTCCGTAAATCTCTCTCCTAACAAGAACGTCGCCTTCTTTCAATTCAGAAACTTTTATCTTCCTCTTCATGCCTTCTTCCACAACTTTTGTGTAAATATATATAAAAGGAAACAAGCCAACTATGAAAAAGAACGGAATATAATAAGAAATTAAAACGCAGGCAAAAATAAATCCAAAGTAAATTAAAGTGTGTTTTTTAATTTCAGAAATAAAAGTCTTCCTTATATTTTCCTTTATAATTCCATATCCTATGATATAAATCATGGAATAAATCCCGCCAACAATCAAAACATTAAACACAAAAGAAATAGGATAAATCAAAAAAGGGGTTGGCAGGAAAGGAACAAGAAAACCAATACCCCCAAAAACCCATGCATCGCCATCACCCCAAGCTTTTAATTGATATAATAATAATCCAAGAGCTAAAAAAAAGGATCCAACTAAAATCGAATTTAAAAAAAATGCAAAGTTTCCATTTATCAAAGAAACTATAAACCAATAAAATAATCCAAAAGAAATAAGAAGTGTAGGAACTTCTTCATAAACATCTGATGTCTTCAAATCATACAATCCCGCGTATAAGGTTATTAGAAAACACAAGATAAAGGAAAAAAATATAAGCGAGACTTCTATCATTAATTAATTAAATTTTATAAAATTAAGATATAATTTAGAATTTTAGTTAGATTATTATGCTTAGACACTTGGCAATTATACCTGACGGAAACCGCAGATATGCAAAAAAATCAAAAATACAGATAAAAGATACTTATGAGAGTTCAATTGAAAAAATATTCGACATAGTTAAATGGTGCGTGGATGCAAAAATATCTATTTTAACAATCTGGGGATTTTCAACAGAAAACTGGAAAAGGTCAAACTTAGAAAAAAAGGTTTTATTCAGATTATTTGAAAAAAAAGCAAAAGAACTCCTATCAGATAAAAGATTTGCAACCGAAGGAATACAAATAAAAATAATAGGGGATAAAAAACAATTCTCGAAAAAACTTCAAAACCTGTTTTGCGAAATAGAGGAAAAAACAAGTAATAACAAAACATTAAAATTAAACATCTTGCTTAATTACGGGGGAAGGAAAGAAATATTATCTGCAATAAATAATCTGCTCAAAGAAGGCAAGAAAAAAATAGACGAAAAAACATTTAAAAAATATTTGTGGTTATCTGAAGAACCTGATTTAATCATCAGAACCTCTGGGGAACACAGGCTTAGCGGACTGCTTCCTTTCCAATCTGTTTATTCTGAACTCTATTTTGAACCAAAATATTTCCCTGAATTTGAGAAAAAAGATTTCAACAAAGCCATAAGAAGTTTTAATACTAAATCAAGGAGATTTGGTAAATAGATTAATCTAAATTTAAAAATAATTTTTATAAGTATTATAAACTTTATCAGTAAAACAAACAAAAATAATCTTTTCCAAATTAGTAAGTTCCTTTATATATCTCTTTGTTTCCTTAACTGCAATTTGCGTTGCCCTATCTATAGGAAACCTATAAACTCCTGCGCTTATTGCGGGAAATGCAATGGTTCTAATATCATATTCTTCTGTTAATATAAAACAATTTTTATAGCATTCCGCCAACAAGTTATCTTCATTATGATTTCCGCCTTTCCACACTGGACCTACAGTGTGAATAACATATTTTGCTGGAAGATTATATCCTTTGGTTATTTTCGCTTTTCCTGTCTTGCATCCATTTAAATTCCTGCATTCTTCCAGTAACTCAGGTCCAGCAGCGGAATGAATTGCCCCATCAACACCACCACCCCCAAGAAGAGAATTATTTGCTGCATTAACTATTGCATCAACTTCCAATTCTGTAATATCTCCCTTTACAACCTCTATATTTAACATCTGATAACTGGATTATTTCTTTTTCTCAATTAATCTTATAACATTTATAGATAAAGTTAATGGTATTGAAACTACAGCCTCAAGCAATTCTATAGTTACCTCCTTCTTTGCATCATTAAGTCTTATGATTTTCCCTTTCTCTCCTTTAAATGGTCCACTCAAAACTTCTATAACATCTCCGATATTCAATTCAATTGTTTTTTGTTCCCTCACAAGATATCTTTTTAATTCAGCTATTGTAACTGGTTTTTTAATAATTCCTCTAACATGAGGAGCTCCATATATAGCTCTGTTTATATCCTCTTCTTCTCCTTCAAGGAACAGATACCCTTTTAACTCTTCAAGATAAATAATTGATTTTAAATCCAATTTTCTCATTTTTACCTCTTTTGCTATATAATCAAGGGCCATTCTCTCCCTGCCAATTACCACTCTTATTGGTGTTATCATAATAATAGAATCTTTTTAAAAAAGGCATAGATGTTTACCAATTATATTTTTAAGTGGAAGATTTTTGAGATTATAACGAATTATCAAAAATTAAAAATTCTTTAAAATTTATTCAAATCATCTTCTATTTGCATCATATTTCTCCACCAATTCATCAAATTTTTCATTTTGTTTCTGGATTCAATATCTTCAAAACCAATAATCTCTATTTTAAGTCTAAAATTTTTACATAAATACCTGCAATTTTTTTACTGAATTTCTGGCAGTCCCCCAATAAGAGCTCTGGTTGTGCCCATAATGTTTATTTCTTGAGATCTGGAATATCTCACTCTATCAACTTCTTGTTCACTTATTTTAACCCTTGCGGTATAATAACCTTATGATGTATGTACATAGTTCTCGATTGTGAAATATATATCTTTCACAGTATAATGGATTCTTAAATTATCAGGTCCCTTTTCATAACGCTTATAGTATAACTTAATAACAAGCGAAGACCTTCTTTTAAAAACCAAAAAGTGCCGTTGCGAAACAATGAGCATAGTCTAAATGATAAAACCTTCTTTTTGTTTTACAAAAAAGGGCATTCTTTTTCTTTGAAAATGATGCATCGTTTCTAGAAACGCTTGCACTATCTAAAAGATAAATGGTTTTTGAAGTTTTACTCGAAAAATTTCCTCATAGCTGGATTCATATCTTCCATATACTGGGTAGATAATCTCTCGTAGAAATTGTGCAAAATCATCACAGTAAGTAAAATTCCTGTTCCTGTTCCCAAAGCGCCTGTAAGATCCGCAAGCGCTGCAAGAATACCAACAGCAATCCCGCCCATCACTGTAAGAGGATAAATATACTTGCTCAATACCTTTACCAGAATTCTCTTGTCTTTCCTGAATCCGGGTATCTGCATCCCAACACCTGAAATCTGATCTGCAACAGATTCAGGACCCATATTTGCTGTTTCAACCCAGAATAAAGAAAACACAACACAAAGGATTGTAAGGAAAATCAGATAAGTAACTATTCTTAAAGAATCTACAGGACCAAGACCAAATAAAGCGTTCTGAAGAACATGGTGGGGGGCTGACATATAATAACCAAGACCACTTACGGGCTGTCCACTATCATCATATCCCCCAAGAAGTCCAATACCCTTGCTATCAAGCATTGCCCCCATCATAGTCACATTAATAAGGAAAGCTGCTGCAAGAATTACAGGAAGATTTGAGGTATAAAAGAAATTTAAAGGCCACCTCCTTCCAAAACCTCTTAATTGAGATAAAGCCAAAGGAATCTCTACTTTAATTGACTGTGCATATAAACTGATTGCAAAAATTGCAAAGGTTGTAATAATAGTAGTCATCGCCATTCCAACCAGTTCAAAATTTGCAATTGAAAAACCATATAATATCTGCGGAATCGCGCCTGCAGGAGTTTCTCCAAAAGGCGAAAAAAGCCCTATAAAAATTATTCTGGAAACACCTGCGGCAATAAACAAAGAAACGCCCGAACCAATACCCCATTTAGTTATAACTTCATCCAAAAACAAAATTATCAGTCCGCCTAAAGCAATCTGGAAAGCCACAATGGGTATCATAGCCGGATTCTGGGCAGGAACAGCGCCAAACATAACAAATGCAAAACCTTCCATAAAACACAAAAATATTGTAAGTAGTTTCTGAGTTCCCTGGAATTTTGCTTTTCCTTCCATAGAATTCAGATCCCAGGTAAGTATTTTTGAACCAACCAAAACCTGGAGTAAAATAGAAGCAGTAACTATAGGACCAATTCCTAATGTTGCAAGAGTTCCAAAGTTTGAACCCATAAGAACAGATATCTGCTCGAACCTTTCATAAACACCGGGCATAGCCCCAAAAACATGTATCCCACCCATCAGGAAGAATAATGAAAGTGAAACGCCGGTCCACTTTAACCTGTCTTTAAAATTTAATCTGGTTTTTGGATTGGTGACACCTGGAAGTTTATTTAACAAGTTCATTAACTAATTTGATTAAAAATAATATTATTCAGTGTTTTCTTCAGTTTTTGGGTTTTTTGTTTTTTTGGTGGATTTATCTTTCTTATCTGCTTTATCCTTAGTCTCTTCTTCTTTAACTCTCATTTCGGACTCAATCTTGCCCCCGGCTTTATTTATCTTCTCTTCTGCCTGTTTGCTCCATTTATTTACAATTATTTCCAGTTTTTTCGCAGTTTCTCCATTTCCAAGCAATTTTGTGTAACCCAATTCATTTAAATTGATTTTAGTTTCTTTAAAAGATTCCAAATCCTTTATGTTTATCACAATCTCCTTAGATTTTTTCTTTAATTTTGTGTGGGTGAAATGATCTGGCATCTCTTTCCAAACCCTGAATTTGTTGTGTTTTTTTGAGCCTGCTAATCCGCAACCTCCTTTTGAACCATGACCTCTATGCTTTTTCTTGGCTCCATATCCAAAGGATTTCTTACCATGCATCTTTTTAGTTATTGTCTTTCCCATAAGCATTTTTCTTTAAAAAAAAGAAATACTCGTTTCCTAAAAATATAGTTTTGTCTGCTCTTAAAACTCAGCTAAATACCCAATAAACTTATATTTATCAAAAATTATTTCATATTCTGCAAAAATTTGTGTAGATTCTCTCTTAATTAAATCTTTCTTTCATAACAACCAGAATCAATATTTTTGAGATACCTGTCTATTAATAATTCGACATCTCTTTTTCTTCTTTTCCAAAATAATCAAAAACTTAATGTAGGTTTCTATCCCATCATATGATATTATTTCATGAAAATTAAAGAATTATCTTCTTTTGAATATATTTTCATCCAATTGGAAATTTAAGAAAAAAATCATTTCCGGCAATGAAATACCCACCGTTCGCTCCGCTCACTTCGCAACACATTCAT
>CAZLSF010000040.1:0-4192 GCA_964562245.1 uncultured archaeon
TTACTACTATATGGTTGTTAAGAATTATGATAGTCTAATTGAAGATTCCCTGGAAAATGTATTGTGTTTCCACTGCACACCTTATAATAATTTATCCTCTGTTTTAGATAAAGGTTTAAACTCAGTATATCGTTTAGTGGAAGTAGAAGGACTTACGCCAAGGAAAGATTTTGAATGTAAAAGCGGGGGTGGGGGGAAATATTATAAATCACAACGCAGAGGGTATGGAAAACCAATCCATAATGGAATCTGTTTTTCTTATGGCGGTATCTGGTCAGAAGCTGAAGGTCAATACTTTGATGATATACTTCCAGTATCCTTTGGATTTAAATTAGATAAATTATTAAAAAATCATGCGGTTGGTGTGAACTCAAACAACGATCTGGAAGTGACTAACAAAGAATACACTAAACCAACAAAGATTGAATTGGATGAAGCAGAAGTTATGTTCTTTCCCGATGATATATATTTTAAAGATAACAAACCAATTAAAATTATAGGAGACCCAAGAATTTCTTTAGAAACTTCAGTATCATACTTAAAAGAAACAAAAAAATATGTCGAAAGAAATTTGAAAGAATTTCAGGAAATGAAAGAAGCAGCAAAACAAACAAATCGTTTGGATGAGGTTAAAAAAACAGTTTATGAAGCTTATGTAAAAACCATAGATAATTTAAAAGAAGATGGAAAAAAAGAAACATTAAAAAATAATCTTGATACAAGAAAAGAATATATGGAATTTGACAGTATTTCTGGTTTAAAAACACTAAATAAATCTGAAATTACAGAAATATTATATACTCTAAAAGAAGAATTACAAAGTTCCGGCAGCACAACCTCTGATGAAATCTTATCACTGGATTATCAGCTACGGAATATTGAAACAAATAGAATAGATTATATAAATAAAGTTTTTTCTAAAGAAAATGTGCACTCAGAGGAAATTGCAGAATTACTTTTGAGACGTTCCCCCGGATATGTCACCTGTAGAGGATATGTGCCTGAAGAAAATAATGTATGGATGAAATATTATGAAGAACACAGAGAAAGCATTGATATTCTTGTAGACGAATTAAACAAAGATATTCAAGGACCTTATGGGAGATTTAATGCAAATGAAATTAATACAAGTTCAGGGAGAATACTTTATCAACCAAGCGGGATAATGATGCAATATATAAAAGCAAGAGAAAATTGGGAGAATTATAAAGAAACCTGTGAAGAAGAAGGAAATTTAAACTCCAAAGATTTCCTACGGGAACAATTAAAAGAAAAAGGGGCTGAAATAAAAGAAAATGAAAATTTATGGGAAATAATCAACTATAAAGAACTTCATCTGCCTCCAAAAATTATATTCTTTGGAAATGGGGGTGATGATTTGGGCAATATTGTAAATAAATATTTAACAGAACATAATAAATTTAATTTTAGAACATCCTATGTCAGTGATATGGAAAGAATAATAATTAGTGAAATCATTGAAGAACATTTAGAAGAAGGTTTTGAATTTGTCGGAAAAACAATATCGCCCTGCAATGTGCAAACTACTTTATATCAAGACAATCAATTAGAACTAAACTAAGCAATATAATCTTCGACCTCTTCATAAATGTCTTTTTCAGGCATTTCTTCGTCTTGTTCTGATAATTTCTCAGCCTTTTTTGTATTTTTCGAAAAAACATTTAATGTTTTTTTAATTCCCATAAATAACAATATTATTTATTATAAAATCAAACAAAAATTATAATTTTACTAAGAGATATAATCTTCGGTTTTTTAAATATATCTTCTTCAGGTGTATTTTCCTTAATAAAACGGTTCTCCCGATTATTTAAACCTATTTCAAAAGTTTTTAATGATCTCAAGAACTCAAGCATTTTTTTAAAATAAGTTTTAATGTTTCGGTAAATTCTGAAATTGAAATCTATATGTTCTCTAAAACTCTTTTTAACTGATTTATATTCTACTGCCACAATTAATATTTATTCTGGTATTTGTGGTAAGGTATCTACTAACAGGGTTTCAATACATTAAAAAGATAAAACGCGAAATTAGGCTTAATTAACAAAAGAGAGCAAAACCGGATTATAAAGAACCCCTCCACAAAGTGACGGGGCATTACAGTGAATAAAATATCTTTTATTTAAATTGGTTGTTAAATATATTACAAAGCATTTTAGAGGGGAGTGTTAGTAGTTACATAATAAATAGCGTAAATAATCTCAACCACCAAACATTCTCGCAATATCTCCCATCCCCCGGAATTTCTTCATTTTCTTTGGATTCATTTTTTTCATCATTTTTTTCATCTTCTTGAAATTACTGATTAATTCATTTACATCCTGAATTTTTGTCCCGCTTCCCTTTGCTATCCTCTCAACTCTTGAACTCTTGATTATCTCGGGTTGTTCTCTTTCCTCCTTGGTCATTGAATCAATAATATATTTCCATTTTTTCATTTTCTCTTCCCCAACATTAATTACTCCTTCAGGAAGTTTCATGCTTCCAAATCCCGGAATCATATCCAGTATTTTTTTCATTGAGCCCTGTTTTTGCATCTCTGTTAATTGCTGGTGAAATATATTTAAGTCAAGTTCCCCTTCAGCGATTTTCTTCGCTTCCTCCTCTTTCATTTTGAACTTGTCTAATAATCCCTGCAAATCCCCAAATCCCAAAAGTCTTGAAACAAATCTTGTTGGGTTGTAACTTTCCAGATCAGTTACCTTTTCCCCAACACTGAGAAATTTTATTTTTGCTCCTGCGATTTTACAAGCGGTTAATGTTGCTCCTCCCTTCGCGGTTGCATCCATTTTTGTGACAACAACTCCTGTGATGTTTACTGATTTCTTAAATTCTTCTGCCTGTTTTCTTGCATCCTGCCCAAGTTCAGCCGGGATTACAAGATATTTTTCTTCAGGTTTGAATAAACTGTCAATCTCCTTTAATTCTTTTATCATCTCCTTGTCCAAAGCGTCTCTTCCCGCAGAATCTATTATCACTAAATTTGCTTTTTGTTTCTCAAGTTCTTTCTTTGCTTCTTTTAGGTTTTCCCCGTTAATCACAGGAACTTTTATTGAGTCCGCAATCTGTTTTAACTGTTCAAAAGCTGCGGGTCTTGAGAAATCGCATCCAATTACAACAACCTCCATACCCCGGGATTTGTAAAAATTTGCGAGTTTTCCCGCAAGACTGGTTTTCCCGCTCCCAAATAAACCCAATAATAAAATACTGTGAGGTTCAAGATTAACTGCTTCTTCCTCTCCCCCTAAAATCTCAACAAGCTCATTGTATATTAATTTAGTTACATATTCTTTCTTTGAAACCCCAGCCTCAGGCTCTTTCTTTGCTTTTTTCCTTATATTCTCTGATAATTCAAAAACAAGGTCAACATCAACATCCGCCTGCAATAGGGTTCTCTGCAAATCTTTTACAATCTCTTCAATTTCTTTGTCAGAGAAACTCACAAGAGAAGATATTTTTCCCATGAGGTTTCTTAGTTTTTCGGATAAATCTACCATAATTTAGTAAAATTTTTATGTTATTGTGAGTTTTATCAGCTATACTGCTTTTCAAAAGATTTATTAATATAACTTATGATAAGTAAAAAGAGAGAATCAATTGATATTCTTTTCAACAGATTCCGCTCTCATTTTTTTCATAATTTCTATACAATCTCCCGTAAATAATTTATGTTCTGTTACCATTTTTACCAACCTTCAAATTTTTTAATTTCTCATAAACTGCATTATTCACAAATGCTGAAAGAGAAGGATGCCTGTATTTATTGCCATTATCATCCAACCATTTTTGCACTTGTTTTATGAGTTTATCATCAATTCTTACAACACCCATTTTTTCACCTGTAATAAAATGTAACACATAATTAATATTATGTTACATATATATAAATCTTTTTATTCTTTAATATAGCTTAAATCAATCCTCAAACTCCGACCACCTCATCAAAAACTTATCTTCGCCCACTCTATCAAATTCAAACAAACACCATCCACCCAAATCTTCACCATCCCACTCTTCAACGCTAATCATCTCTTCGTCTTTTAAACAATCAATAGTAATCATTCCATTTGATAAAGCAATATCTGATATTTCTTCTTCCGAGTAAATCCTGTTTTTCTGATAAAGTTTTTTCATTTTTGGACAATCAAACACATCTTCAAGTGCCATAAAA
>CAZLSF010000040.1:4292-8215 GCA_964562245.1 uncultured archaeon
AACTCCTATTTGCCACAACAAACAAAAACAAATTAAGAGAAGCCTCAGAGATACTTGGATTTGAAATACAGGGTGTTGCTGTTGATGTTCCTGAAATACAGGATATTGAGGTGGACAAAGTAATTAAAGCAAAGTGTTATTCAGCTTACGAAAAATTGCAAAAACCCATTATAGTGGAAGACACTGGCTTATATTTCAAAGCTCTGAATAGTTTTCCCGGGGCTCTTATAAAATGGGCGTTAAAATCAATCGGGGATAAGAACCTGCCAAAACTCCTCGATTCATTCGAAAACAAAAATGCTTACGCAAAAACAAGCATTGGATATTTTGACGGGAATAATTTTCATATATTCTCAGGGGAAATTGAAGGAGAAATTGTCCCTGAAGCAAAAGGAGAAAACGGGTTTGGCTGGGACACTATCTTTAAACCAAAAGGCTATGAAAAAACCTTTGCGGAGATGACTAACGAAGAAAAAAATTCTTTATCCATGAGAAAAATAAGTTTTGAAAAACTGAAGGAATTCCTGAAAATATGACTAAAAACTAAATGATTATAGAATTATTGTGGCAAAAATAAATTCTAATTTTACAGCTATTGTGTATAAAAATAAAAATATGTTCGTTTCAGAATGCCTTGAAGTTGGAACTGTGAATCAAGGCTCTACAATTGAAGAAGCAATAGATAATCTGAAAGAAGCAACTGAACTTTATCTGGAAGAATTTCCAATAAAACCTTAGAGTTAATAAAATTATGACCTTAGAAAAACATTTCACAGCCTCTGCTTTGATCCTCAATAAAGAAAGAAAAATCCTGCTGGTTAATCACAGAAAACTAGGTGTCTGGCTTTATCCCAGAGGACATGTTGATAAAGGAGAAACCCCGGACGAAGCAGTTATAAGAGAAGTCAAAGAAGAAACTGGTCTGGATGTGAAGATAATCAGCAATAAAGATACTAATATAGCTGACCCAAAAGCGGATGTCTCTGTTCTGCACCAACCTTATATTGTGTTGTGCGAAAAGATAAAAGGGAATGAAGAACATTATCACATTGATTTGGTTTACCAATGCAAAATAATCAATGAAGAAACTGCTGAACTGTGCCACAATCCAAGAGAATCCCGGGACATTAAATTCTTTGGACTTGAAGATCTAGAGAAATATAAAATTATTTCCCAACTTCAGAAAACTGGTTGAAAAAATACTAAAGCAAAATCATCCCTAAATTTTCAAGAAATTACTTCTTCCAAAAATCTGATACAACAACACTGCATAAAGCACTGCAATTATAGCAACAAAATATAACACATACTGCTGGACAAAGGTTGAGATATAAGCTCCTATTACAATGCCAACCAATATAAGCGTGATTTTGACAAGAGAAAATTCCCAAATACTCAGACTGCGAATCTTCTTTTCAGACCATTCTACAATTCCCATAAGATAAATATTTTCTATTTATGATAATAATTAAAAAACAATCTTTGTTTTCTTTCTCCAGTATCTTGAAATAAATAAAAGCATTGATAACCTGAAAATTTCAAATTCTTTAATAGATAACAGAGTATATTATGGGAAATATAATTCAAACAATAAACAAATCTTTTGTTTTAATAACCGCCATCATGATATTATCATCTCTTGTTTTTGCGCAAGGTATACAGGCTCCAGGAGATGACAGTGGTAATGCAAGAAATGGAATTTGGAATGACAATACAAAAAATGAACTCAGGAATAATAATACAGGAAATAGAATTTGGAATAATTATACAAAAAATGGAACAGATCAACAAATCAATATAACACAACAAATAAAAAACCTTAGAGAAATTCATCGAATACAAATTAAAGAACAAACAAAAACCAGAATAGCTAAAATAAAACAGGCAATACAACAAAAAAAGCAACAGATGGATAAAGAAATTGAAAAGACCGGAAACAAAAAGCAACAAATATTAAAAAACCAAAATCGGTTAAGACTGGCAGTTCATTCTTTGCTTGCTATAGAAAATCTTACTGGAGGAATAGGACCCCAAGTCAGAGAAATTGCAAGAAACTTCAATAACTCTGTTAAAACAACAATTACAGCAGAAGAAAAAATACAAACAAGATGGGGGCTTACTAAATTCTTTTTCGGAGGAGATGCAGAAGCCGCAGAAAAAATTGAAACAGAAGTAAATAAAAACCAGCAAAGAATTCAGAAACTCAAACAATTAAGAGAACAATGTAATTGCAGTGAAGAAGTAAAAACAATAATGCAGGAACAAATTCAACAAATGATGCAGGAACAAATAAGATTAAAAAAACTAGCTCAATCAGAAAAAAAGAATAAAGGAATACTTGGTTGGTTATGGAAATAAAACAGATTTTCTTTTCATTTTTCAACAATTAAATTAATATACCCTTATAATATTTAGTTAAAAACATTCTGAAAGCAGCATCAGAATTTAGAAATCCCGTGGGGTTCATTGGGGGCCTGTATGAATTCATGGATTTCGATTTAGTTTATGATTTAAAACTTATATACCCATCTCACTACACCTAATTTAAATCAAAAATAAAATCACAATATCTGGATAATATATTGAAGGAGGAGCGGGTAAAGTAATAGAAATATAGATGAAAAAATAAAGCTAAATATTTATCTTCCTGCTAATTAAAATATGGGCGTCAATCTCTCAGCAATTATTGAAACACAAAAAATCGGTTTTGATTCCTTGATAGGAAAGACTTTGGTTGTTGATAGTTATAATATAATTTACCAGTTCCTGAGTTCCATAAGACAGCACGACGGAACGCCCTTGATGGATGAATCAGGAAATATCACTTCGCACTTGGCAGGATTATTTTATAGGACAATTAATTTAACTGAAAAAGGCATCAATCTGATGTTTGTCTTTGATGGGAAACCCCCAGACTTCAAAAAAGTCGAAGTTGAGAGAAGAAGAAATATTAGAACTGAAGCAAAAGAAAAATGGGATGATGCATTAAAAGAAGGAAATATCGAAGACGCAAAAAAATACGCAAGAATGAGCTCCTCAATATCAGATGAGATTATCGAAGAGAGTAAGAATCTCTTAACTTACCTTGGGTTTCCTATAATTCAAGCAAAAAGCGAGGGGGAAGCTCAGGCAGCCAAAATCTGCAGAGATGGAAAAGCATGGGGGATTGCCTCGCAAGACTTTGATTCTGTGTTGTTTGGCTCTCCAATAACAATAAGAAACCTGTCCATAAGCAAGGCAGAATACCTTGAACTGATAGAATTAAACAAGTTAAGTCTAAGCAGGGAACAACTAATCCTTATCGCCCTGTTAGTTGGCACTGACTACAACCCCGGGATTAAAGGAATAGGTCCAAAAAAAGGTTTAAAACTTGTCAAAGAATGTAAAACCATTGAAAACCTGAAAAAACAAGTAAATTGGGATTTTGAGGTAAATATGGAAACTTTGTATGATTTCTTCCTCAATCCTCCTGTTTTCGAGGATTATAAAATAGAATCCACAAAACCCAATACAAATAAAATAAAAGAACTTTTGTGCGAAAAACACAATTTCACGGAAGAACGGGTGCAAAAGTTTATTGATAAACTGGGACAGAAGAAGAAACAAACTAATCTGTTTGGATTTTAGGTAAAATTAATATAACTTAAAAATAATAGACAATTAAACAGTTTTCTTATATATTATTTTAAGTGTTGAGGTGGATAAATTATCCTTTAGAAAATCAGATAATAAGGAAGGATTTGTAACATATAAAGAAATTCAGGATTCGATTAACAGATTAGATGTTAAGCAAGTGAGGTGTTTATCTATAATAATGGTAATAATTTCCTGTAAATACTTTAAATTATGAAATATCTGTGATTTAACACAAAATTTTGAATAATTCATTATGTTCTCAAATACATAAAACTCACAAAATACCT
>CAZLSF010000041.1:0-8148 GCA_964562245.1 uncultured archaeon
TTGGGTTCATCCTTGCGCCAAGAATTGAGGAATGATTTTCAATGTTTTATAATTATATATAAAGAGAGAAAACCTAATTAAACAATTTATTAATTTATGAAATCAACTTTAATCAAATCAAAAGAAGCATTATTTTATGAAAAATTGCCAGACAAAAAAGTAAGATGTTTACTCTGCCCAAGAAAGTGTTATATAACCGAAAATTCAACAGGATTCTGCAGAGTAAGGAAAAATCTAAAAGGCAAATTATATTCTTTAGTTTATTCAAAACCCTGCGCTTTATCAATTGACCCAATTGAAAAGAAACCTTTATTTCATTTCTTGCCTGGTACAACAGCTCTTTCGATTGCGACCTGCGGGTGCAATTTTTCCTGCGCTTTCTGTCAGAACTATAAGATTTCACAGGGAGAAATTTTCGGGGATTTTGTTCCGCCCGAAAGAGTTATTGAGCTTGCAAAAGAACACAAGGTAAAAACAATAGCTTATACTTACACTGAGCCAACTATTTTCTATGAATATGCTCTTGATACAATGAAACTGGCAAAAAAAGAAGGCTTAAAAAATATATGGGTTTCAAACGGGTATATAAATAAGACACCAATCAAAAAACTTGCTCCTTATCTCGATGCAATAAATATTGATATAAAAGGTCCGGAAAGATTTTATTCAACTTTATGTTTGGCTTCTTTAAAACCAGTTCTTGAATCAATCCTTGAATACAAAAAACATAATATCTGGATTGAACTTACAAGTTTAATTATTCCGGGGTATAATGATACAAAAAGATGGATTAATTATATTTCATCGTGGATTAACACCAACCTTGGTTCTGAGACGCCGTTGCATCTTTCAAGGTTCCATCCCGATTATAAACTTTCAGATTTAGAGCCAACAAAAATTCAGGTTCTTAAAGATTTGTTTGAGGAAGCAAAGAAAAAATTAAAATATGTTTATACTGGAAATGTTTTTGAACCCAAATATGAAAGCACTTTCTGTCCTTCATGCGGAAATCTGATGATAGAAAGGCAAGGGTATAAAGTGGATTTTAAATACTCAAGATGCGAGAAATGTAATACCTTATTGGCGGGAATATTTGATTAATTATCTTCCAGTAGATTTTTGAGATTTTCTATTTCAGATGGCAGGAAGAGATCATCAAATGGACCGGTAAGTATTCCAAAATGAGAAAATACTGTTTTGCAGTTAATGCATTGATAATATTCCCCTTTTTTGTTTCCTTTCATTCCGCATATAGGACAATAACCTTTTCTTGTAGGATGCAGCATACAATAATTACAAAAAAACTATAAATCAGTGTTGAATAATGTGGATAAATTGACGAATTATAGAGCATTTAATATCATATTCTGTATATAAGTTTATCAATTAGCAGTAATATTGTTGAAGAATTAATGTTAAGGAGAAAACAGTTCCTGTTGGAGTTGGTTGATTATTTTGGAATTCATTTCAAAACCATCCAATAATACCACATTTTATCTTTGTATTGTTGATGAAGGAATTGACCCGGAGATGGGTTTATCTGTTATTGATGAATCCCTTGAAAATACTGAATTGGATTTTGTTGAATCAAGTATAAAAGAGATTGCTGATTTATCTTTTTGTAAATATGAATCTAAACCAAATTATTTTGAAGGAGGAACAACAAGGAGTTTATTCTCCAAAATTTCCAGTTATAAGAGAATTATTTAAAGGGTTATTATTGGATTTCTTTACAAAAATCTTTTTTACCTGAATTAATAGAAGAATATCAAATAATTCAAATCGAAAATAATAGAGATTGTTCAATTATAGAGTATCGAAGAGAGGATGGAAATCCCACAAGGTAGATTTTAGAGAAATGTTTTATAAAAATTCAATAATTGCTTTGGATAATGCGGTTGTTAAAGAGAAGTATTATCTATAATTTTGCCATCTTTGTTTTTTTACCATTAGATTTCAACAAATCTCTCAATCTGATTAATTCATTTAGTTTTGCGATTCTTATCTGGGATATCCCGAATTTTGCGATTTTGGTAAGAAGACTCAACTTAGAAATTGTTGAGTCGCAGGTTTCTCCTGACCGATGCGACAAAACAGGAACCATTTTTAGTTCTTTTGCTTTGTTTATACAATCCAGAGCTCCAGTAACCGTTCCAACCTGATTAGGTTTTATAATGCTGGAATTTGCAAGTTTATTGTCGAGTCTGGTAATTTGCGTAGCGAATAAATCATCCCCACAGATTAAACATTTTCTTCTAAATCTTTTTGTTAATTCTCTGAAACCAGAAACATCATTTTCTTCAAAAGGATCTTCTATGAAATATAATTTATAATCTTTTATCCACTTCCCCATTAAATCAATTTGTTCTTCTTTACTGACTTTCATGTTTTTATAAATGTATTTTTTTCCATTGAATAATTCTGATGCAGCTAAATCAATACCAATTTTCACTTTATATTTTTTTGCAATATCCAAAACATTTCCAAGAGCTTCTTCATTTGAGAAATTCATTATAAGAGCCCCTTCGTCATTTACTCCAAAGAATTTAGTTTTGTATTTATCTCTGAGTTCATTCATTATAGTAAAATTTGTTTTTATTCCTTCAAAAATATCTTTTGCTTTAACAGGCAACAATAAGATCTCCTGTATGTCTGTTTTCCCGTGATGCACTCCGCCCCCAATTACATTTCCAAGGGGGATTGGAATTTCCCCGGAAACTTTATTGAGGAAACTATCATTGTTTAGATTGAAGAAAGCAAAAGATAGGCTTGTTGTGAGATTTGAGCCGATTTTTTCCAGATTGTTCATTAACAATAAATCAAATTCTTCTTGAGTAAATTTTCCAATGAGTTTGTTTTTAATTTTATTAAAATTTTTTATTCCTTTATCCAGATTGACAAGTTTGGCTTCTTTAGTTCCAACGCTTGCGCCGCTCGGAGCGCTTCCAACTCCAATTTTATTATTTGAAAAAATTGTTGATTCAATTGTTTCTTCACCTCTTGAATTGAATATTTTTCTCAGACTAATATGTTCAATTTTCATATTTATTATTCAGGACACATGCAAAACTTTTTAGCATCATCTCTTTTAATTTCCCCATAAGTTTTATTAAGATAAGGATAAATAGGTTTACCTCCTTTTGTTGCATTAATCTTGTCTTTACAAGGACCTGTTTCTGAGGAAATCCATTTTGCGCATTCTCCTCGTAAATTATTTTCTTCATTGACTCCAAAAATACTTGGATTCCATATATTAAATACAAGAGCAATAATAACAACTAAAACAAAAAGAGCAATAATGAGGTAGACAATTGGACTTATTTTGAGGTCCCCTTTCAACTTATTTTTCATCATAAACATAATTCTCAATTTCTTTTTGGACTTCATACATATCAAATATCTTTTTTCTTACAAGTGAAAGCAAAAATTTTTCCCTGTTTTTAATAATTTTTTTGATATTTTTCAAATTTATTCCTTGATCTATTGAAATTTTTTCAAGGATGCGGCTTATAGGCGTATATTCAAAATTATCTTTTTTTGAATTATAACTCACGATTGTTTTGGTTTCAGCAACTCCTCTTATTTCATCCATTTTAATAAATTCTTCAATTTTTTTCACTCTTCTCATTATACTGTTCTTACTCTCGTATTTAACGATGGTTATGACAACATCCAGCAGTTCTATAAGGGACGAAGATAAATTAATAGGAGGGTTTTTTAATCTTGAAATGACTGAAGGCAAGTCTTCTGAATGGAATGTGGATAAGGTTGGGTGTCCGCTTGCCATACCTTGGAACATTACATAAGTTTCTTTTCCCCTAACTTCACCCACAACAACATATTCAGGATTTTCCCTAAAACTTTCCCTTAATAATTTATTCAAATCCACTTCACCTATTTTTAGTCCCCCTACAGATTCTCTGCTTACTGTTGCAATCCAATTGCCATGGTGGATCCTGATTTCCCTTGTGTCCTCAATTGAAACAATTTTTGAATTTGTCGGAATAAATGTCAGCAAAGAAGTCAGTAATGTTGTTTTGCCAACTCCGGCCCCGCCAATGATCAATATATTTGATTTGTGTTCTATTAGATACCACAGATAAGCAAATGCTTCCGCTGATATTGAATTTGATGCAATCAATTCTGTTGGTGAGAAAGGAACTCTTCTGAATTTCCTTATTGAAAAATTAGGTCCTTTTGGGCTTATTTCCTCAGATATAGTGCCTTCTATTCTTGAACCATCTGCAAGACTACCTTCAAGGAAAGGATTAGAATATGAAATGTGTTTATTGCACCTCTGCGCAAGTTTGATTATAAAATTTTTTATATCTTTACTGTTCTTATAAATTATATTTGTTTTCAGATTCCCGAAGAGCCTGTGTTTTATATACACTTCTGTATTCAAACCATTGCAGTTTATATCTTCTATATAATCATCCAACATAAGTCCTTCGATTTCATTAAATCCAACAAAATTCCTGTAGATATAATACATTAATTTGTTATAACTTTTTTCTGAAACCTGATAATCGTATTCTTTTAGGAGAAATTTAATTTTATTCTCAAAATATTTTATAAGTTCATTTTTGTTTTTGAAATCCATAGGAGATAAATCTATTAATTGCAATAATCCTTCATATAATTTATCAAAAATTATTGCTTCTTTTTTTGTTAATTTTGGTTCTATAATTTCATATACAAGTTCCTTTCCCTGATAATATATAGCAACACTAATAAAATTTTTAATTAATTCATATCTTATATTGACTTTTTTTATATCTTTAGGAATTTTGATTTTTGGACTAATTTCTTCCAATTGAAACATAATTAAGCCTTTATTTATTAAATTAATGGAAAACGCTTAAGTCAAAAAAACCAATTTCTAGATAAAAAAGTAAAAATTTTTGTTAGGTATATCTCAATATTCAAGTAATTTGAGTTAATTTTTAAAAAGTTTAATTATGAGAAAGTTAATTACTTCTGCTCTGCCTTATATTCACGGTATTTCTCACTTAGGCAATATTGTGGGTAGTATGCTCCCCGCTGATGTGTATGCAAGGTTTTGCAGGTTAAGGGGAGATGAGGTTTTATTTGTCTGCGGTTCTGATTCGCATGGCACAATGTATGAGGTTACTGCCGCCAAAATGAAAATAACACCAAAAGAATTAGTGTATAAGAATCATGAGAAAATGAAGAAAATTTTGAAAAAGTTTGAGTTAAATTTTGAGTATTATGGAATTACAGATAGTGATACAAATAAGGAATTATCTTATCACATATTTAATAGACTTGATGAAAACGGTTATCTTAAAGAAGAAGAAGTTGAGAATGTTTATTGCGAGAAATGTGCGCGGTTTCTTCCAGACAGATGGGTTGAAGGGAAATGCCCTTTCTGCGGAGGTCTTACAAGAGGAGATCAGTGCGATGACTGCGGTAAATTAGTGGATGTGAAAGATATAATAGAACCTTATTGCGTTCTTTGCAAGAATAAAATTACATTCAGGAAAACAAAACATCTTTTTCTTGACCTTCCGAAATTTGAGAATGAATTGTCGGAATTTGTTGACAAAAGCAAAGGCTGGAGCAAACTTGCGAGAACAGAAACAATTGGTTTTTTAAAGCATGGATTAAAACCAAGGGCTGTTACAAGAGATGCAACTTGGGGATTTAAGGTTCCTAAGGAAGGTTATGAAAACAAGGTTTTATATGTGTGGTTTGATGCACCAATTGGTTATCTTGCATTCACAAAAGAATGGTGCGAAAACAATAATCAGAATTTTGAAGATTGGTGGAAAAATAAAGATACTGAACTGGTGCAGTTTATGGCAAAGGACAACACAATTTTTCATTCAATAATTTTTCCTGCAATGCTAAAGGGTTGCAGGGAGAACTGGAAGCTCGCTGATAGAATAATATCGTGCGGATGGCTGAAAACAGAAGGAATAAAATTTTCAAAGAGTCGGGGGAAAGGATTAACAACAGAAGAAGCCCTTGAAAAATATCCTGCTGATTACTGGAGGTTTGTTTTAATATCTTTGTATCCTGAGCAGAATGATTCTGTATTCTCAATGGAACTTTTTAATGAAATAATAAACAATGAGTTTGCTGATATTATAGGCAACTTTGTTCACAGGGTTCTTTCTTTTTGTTACTCTAATTTTGGTGGAATTCCTAAAGAGAATTATTCAGATAAAATTATTGAAGAAACAGATAAAGTTTATAGGGAAATAACAAAGAATTTTGAGGACTGCAGATTCCACGAGGCGCTGAAAAATATAATTCATTATACAAAGCTTTCAAATGCTTATTTTAACAACAGCGAACCATGGAAGAAAGATGAAGAAGAGAAAAAAAGAATTTCTTACATTGCGGGAAATCTTGTGAAAAATCTCGCAATAATGTTATATCCAATTACTCCGAAATTCTCTGAACAGATTTTTGATTATCTTAACATAAAACCCGAGGGTGTGAGATGGGATGATGTGAAAGAATTTGATTTTTCAGGAAAAATAAAAAAACCAGAACCACTGATAAAAAAAATCGAATAAAATTATTTATTTAAATAATAAAGTAATTATGGCGTGGGGGATTACATTGCTTTTATTTATTGCAGTAACTTTTTTTGCGGGAATCAGAGTAATAGATCAATATGATAGGGGAGTTAAATTCAGGTTTGGTAAATTTATTGGTGTTCTTGAGCCGGGGTTTAGGTGGATAATTCCTATTGTGGAAAGGATTGAAATAGTGGATATAAGAGTAATTACAGCAGATGTTCCTTCGCAGGAAGTTATGACACAGGATAATGTTCCTATTAAGGTAAATGGTGTTGTATTTTTTAAAGTATTGATGGCTGACCAGGCTGTGCTTGAAGTAAAAGAATACAGATATGCGGTTTCACAGTTAGCCCAGTCTGCTTTAAGAGATATGTGCGGAAAAGCAGAACTTGATGATGTACTTGCCAAGAGAGAAGAAATAGGTAAAAAAATAAGAGAGGTTGTGGATGAAGAAACAGATCCGTGGGGAATCAAGGTTACTGATGTGAAAATCAAGGATATTGAATTACCTGAAAATATGAAGAGGGCAATGGCTCATCAGGCAGAGGCGGAGAGAGACAGGAGGGCGAGGATTATTCTTGCTGAGGCAGAGAAACAGGCAGCGCATAAACTCTTAGAGGCCGGCAAAATAATTGACAAGTCACCTTCTTCTTTAAAACTAAGATTATACCAGACTTTATCTGAAATTGCTTCAGAAAAAAATTCAACAATAGTGTTTCCATTCCCTGAGGAATTGATGGATTTTGTTAAGAAAACTTCAAAGAAAAAATAATTTAATCTATTATGGACAAAAATTCAATTATTGGGGTTTTTGCATTAAGTCTTTTAATAATTGTCGCAGGTATATATTATATGGGTGAAGAAAATTCAAGTGCAAAAAAAGTATTGCTTGAGACAAATATGGGCAATATTACAATAGAATTATATGATGATATGCCTATCACAACAAACAATTTTGAGGATTTGGTTGAGAAGGGAACTTATGATGGCGTGATTTTTCACAGGGTTATTGCAGGATTTATGATACAAGGCGGAGACCCAACAGGAACTGGTTATGGGGATCCAACAATACCAAGTATCAAAGATGAATTCACGCATGCTGGAGGAAATAGAAACGACAGAGGAACGATTTCAATGGCAAATGCAGGACCAAACACAGGTTCAAGCCAGTTTTTTATAAATCTTGTTGACAACAATTTCCTTGACTCAAAGCATCCTGCTTTCGGGAAAGTTATTGATGGAATGGATGTGGTTGATAAAATCGGAAAAGTTCAAACAGGACCAGGAGACAGACCTATTGAGGAAGTTAAGATAATTAAAGCAGAGATGATTTAATCAGACTATATTTTTAGGTTTTTATGAATATTTTGAATTATATTTACATTTTGAGCAACAAGAAATAAAATATGCATCGACCGGGATTTTCGCATTAAGGCTTTTTTTGAAAAAGTCTTATTCGAACCCGAATTGTTGGCTTGGAAGGCTTACACCATTTAACCAATTTTTTGGTTTAAGTCAATGTCCTACCATTAGACTATCGATGCATAAAATAATAAAAAATTAAATTTATATTTGTTATTCAGAGAATTTTATT
>CAZLSF010000042.1:0-8130 GCA_964562245.1 uncultured archaeon
AACAAAGAAAATGAAAGAATCAGAGAATGTATTTATAAATTGCAGGAATTTTTGCGTTTCAAGGGATGGTTATTATAAAGATACGGAAAAAGTTAATAGTTGTGTTAATGGATGTGAGTGGGCTTCAAGACAGCATACAGTTAAAAAGGATGAAGAATTTGAAGTAGGTTATAATAAATCTAAAGATTTGACAAAACCTGAAAATATTGTTCCCGTGAACAGTTCTTATATCTGGAGAGAAGTTTATGAAGAAGTTTTTTCAAATTTAGTTTATATTGTTGACTGGAAAGGCACTGATTCTTCATGGGATTCTTGGTCTTATCCTTGCGGCGGGAACTGGCGTGAAATCTGCACTTCAGAGATAGGTTATAATAAATCCTTTGAATTAAATCCAATGCTTGAAGAAATAAAGAGTTTGTATAAATTATGAAAGGAGATATTCATGTCAAACCCGTAATTTGGGTGTTGATGTTTTTAATAATATTGACTGTATTTTTCCTTTTATTTACTGAGGGCATTACACCAATTGTGAATTCACTTGTTAAATTATTGTCAAATGCATTATCAATATTTATACCAATAATGTCTTAGATTATGGGCGAGTTATATAAAGGTTTGGAAAATAAGTATTTATTGGAGATTCTCCTTGTAGTAATTGGTTTGGGTGTTGTGGGTTTTTTTATTATAGGGACTCAGGTGGAATATGTGGAACCCTTTAAAGGAAACATTACTTTAAAAACTTCTTGCAGTATGTGGGATTGCGAGGAACCAATTCCTGAGGATATACAAAAGGGATTTAATTGCGTTACTGTAACTGGTTGCAAGCAGGAATGCAAAAATATTGGTTCGCAGCCTATGTGCAAAGAATGAAAGGAGATGAAGGAAAAAGTCCGGTATTGTTAACTATTTCAGTAGTAATTTTACTTTTTGTAATGATTGCCAGTTTAGGTTTATTCAAAAATTTTGCAAGTAAAGAAGGAACTTACGAGAAGATGGGCAATCCTCTTGTGTGGGGTGGGGATAAACTTATGGAGATAACTTCAGGAAAATATATTAAAATTTATGAAACCTTTTTAAATGAAGTACAAACAATTTTTGTCTATGATGAACTTGAAAGAGAATGCTCAAACTGGTTTTCAGCATGCACTGAAAATAATCAGGTTACTCCGAGAAACCCATGGACAAAATTAGATATTTCTGAGGATGATCTGGAACTGGTAAATGATCTTATTTGCGATTGCATGACCCCGGGAATAAAAAGACTTATAAAAACATGGGAGAGAGGAAGCCCTGACTTTAAAAAAAGAAATGATTTTGAAAAATGCAATCTTATCAGAAATGCCTGCGGTTCGGTTTTGGTTGAGAGAATTTATAAGTAATTCTAAGATATGATTAGAAAGAATTTATTAATGTAGAGTTTATTTATTTTAATTATCAACCAAAAATACTTCTTTGCAGTTCTCTGAAGAAAGGAATGTTTGACAAGTTCCAGTTAATACCAATCATATTCCCAAAATAAATCATAAAAATTACTGTAAATATTATCAAACAAATAAATAATAATAAATTACCTGCTGTTGTGGGTTTCATAATTAATTTGATAATTTAAAATATAATTATGTTTTAGATAAAAAACCGAAATTAATTATTAATTGTTATAATTATCATAATAGAGATATAATTATGTTTGCCAGAAATAAAAAAAAATTAAAGGGTATTGAAGTGGAATATTTTTTCTTTATTTTTGGTCTTATATTTTCGATTATGATTATTGGTTCATGGCAGCAGATGGGTTTTTCCAAGGCAACGGAAAGAATAAGTGAATTAAAAATTAATACAGTATTCCAGATAAAAAATATCCTATTTTTGATGCAGATTGCGCCAGTAGAAACTTATGCCTGCGCCAGTTTGAAAAACTGTAATCAAGTAAGCATCCACAATAATTATATTGGAATCTGGGGACCTACAGATGATTACTTTGATGAAAAAGAATATCTATCTGAATCTCTGATAGGAGATATGGATTTGTACGCTTATAATGAAAGTTCAGAGGCTTGGGAATTAATTGGAGATAAACCTTATATTACTTCCTGTGGTTCTGGCAATCAGATTTTTTTTGTTTGTTTCAAGAAAATGGATGAAAAAAAGATTTATATTTCAAAATTAGTTAATGTTGGAAAATGAGAGGATTAATAACTTTACCATCGAATATAATCGGGTATGTGGTAATTTTGGCAATATTTGTCAGTATTATGGCTGTGATAGCTATGTTTTGGTTTAATTTTCAAACAATCCCAACAGAAATGCCTGAAAAAGCAACAACCTGCGATTTTGCTTATATGCTTTCATTGTGGGATAAAGCAACGGTTTATCCAAATATTTTTAATAAAACCTTTCTTGAAACCTGGAGTGTTGATCCAACAAAAACAGCAAATTCTATTTTTGAAAATTCAAGTGATTATTTTTTGCCAAAGTCTGATTTTTTTGTTCACATAGCTGATAGTGATGGGAAAGTTTATTCTTTATATGTTCCTCCTGAAAGCAAGTCAGTTTATAAATCCTGTGGAGATACATATATATCTGAGAAAGATTTTGAGAAAATAAAGGGCACCCATCTTGAAACAGCTCTTGTTGAAAATGGAAACATAAAAATTTTTAAAGGCGAGTCCGGAATTATACCGCGAAACAGGATTGAGTCAATATGTTCATTGACAACATTTATGTCTGATGAATCCGATGTTGAGATTGGAACTATGGTTGCGGGATTAACAACCAATTTAGCGACAAAATTAAGAGATGGAATCTATCAGGTAGGTGTTAAAAATAAATCTCAGGAATTTTATGAATTGGGTGGTTATCCTGGAGGGTGTCTATTAAATGGAGGCGCAAATGAAGTTAAAGCTAAGAGAAGCACTTCTGATTTTCTTGGGGGGGTGGGTGGATTGATAATGAAAATTCCTTATGTTGGTGATTTTACTTCCTGGGTTGGTGAGAGTACAATTATAAGCGGTGTATCGAGATTCTTGGATTGGGTTAGTACCAAGATCGAAAGCAGTATTAAATGGTTTACAACAACAGAAATTCATGCTGAGTGTGGATTTGGATGGGATTGGGATAATGAAACAAGGGTTCTTTCAGTTATTCCTCTGAATTGGTGGAAAAATATTGATTATAGTTCACCTGCCCTTTGTGAATTTGATACAAAAATCCCCGAAAGAGTTGTGAATGCAAGCAATTTATCAGAGAAACTTTGCAGACCAAAAGAAGCACATAAACATATTTTTACAGTTCCGGGAGGTTTAGATAAATTAAACTTTTTTCTGAGAGTGGGAAAAGTAAAGGATACCTGGACCGAAGATAATAGAATAAGCTTCTGCAGAGACCGGTGTAGGTCAAGCGCTCCCTGGTATGTGAACAAAGAAGAATGCGCTAGATGTTGTTCAACAGGGTATTCAATGAGAGTGCATGGCGTGCATGGAAAATATGCGCAATCCCAATTACATCTTTTTGATAATATCCCTGATGATGCAATTGATATAGAATATCTTATTGTGAAAGATAATATTTTAAAGGAAGCTGGAGCAATTGAAAATGTTCCAAGAAATAAAATGATAATTAGATCTGCATGCGATTCCTGGCCAACAGTTTCTGATTGCGGCACTTCAGAGAATTGCTATGGCACTCACTGCGTTGATGATGGAACAGGCGGAAAATGTGAAATGTGTTCTAATGGTGCAGAAAATTCTTTTTGTTCGCCGAATTATTTAGAGAACCCGCCTTCAGTGAGCGAAGGTTTATATACATGCCAAAATGTTTTCAGTCCTTTATGGCCAAATCTGGAGGAGAATCCAAAGTGCGTTCCTGTAATTTTGGTTAATGCCACTCTGAATGGTGAAATGATAGGAGAAAAAAGTACTTCACCTCCTTATGATATAATAAATAAAATTGTGGATTGTTCAGTCAATCCTAATTCGGAAATAACATGGAAAATAAATGCTTCTGGTCTTTGCTGCGCTAATGTAACAACTGAAATAGATGATGAAGGTGTAGAAAGATTGGTATGCAAAGAAGAAGATTTAACTGGTTTTTGCCCAAAAATGAAATTATGGTCAAGCATAAATTCTTCAAATGCTGTTGTGTTAAATGATGAAAGGTATATTTTTAATATAACCCAGAAAGTTTGCAGAGGAAACTATACTTATAATAATGCGGATGAGGCTTTTATAGTTGCTAATTATACTACAGAAAAAACTTCAATGGAGTATGTTCTTAAGGATTCTGAAATAAAATTGATAACAACACCATGAGAGGAAAAATGAGAGGGGGAATAGAACATCCTGTTGTAGCAGTGTTTCTTGTTATTTTAGGAGTGCTCGTAGTTTCATTAACTATTGGTTTTTATTTAAGGAGCGCTGTGACCGAGAAGCCAATACAGGTAAAGACTTATACAGAATATAGATGGATGAATTATTTTCCTTCTTCTGTTTTATTTTATCTTTCTTATCTTCCTGAAACTTGGGATGCAATAAATGAAGTTGTGCAATTGCCCTGCGATGAAGTTAAATTGAGAAAACGGACTGAATTTTACACCGATTTTTCTTCAAGATTGCCGGGAACTTATAGAGAAGGATTGAATAGATTTAATGAACTAATGAGTGATTTGGAAAAATATACAAAAAAAGAAAAACATTCTTATATAATAAAAGATAAGAAAGGTTTGGTAATTTCTCTCGGGTTACCTGGGAAGATGATTGATGTCTCTAAGCCAATAGTTTTCCCTGAAGAATATCCTTACAATTGTTTTTATAAGGATATGCCAATACTTTCGAAAAAAGTTGAAAATATGAGAGTTAAATTTATCTATTGTTGTGGAGATATTAACTATTGCGAAGATTATCTTGCTGGCGCTGGGAGAAATGAATGCATGGATGACCCTTGTGGAGTAGGTCCTTGTAAATTAGACATGTGCGGAAATAAAGAATTGATGGATAAACGATTTGCTGAGAGATATAGGATTGCCTGTCTGGATAAGAAAAAAAAGGCAATAGTTTGTGTGTCTGATATAAATGAGACAATATCCTGACTTTGATACAAAAGATTAGGCAGTAACCTGCTCAACCGTAAAATATAACAAATTAATTGCTTAAAAAAGAAAGTCTTATTATGGGAGAGCCTATTTTAGTTATCTGTGTGGATAGAGATAATGATATAGGGGAAAAACTAGGAGTAAAAGGACCAATTATTGGGAGGAAAGAAAATCTAGATGTGGCAAAAAATCTTGCTATTGAGGACCCTGGAGAAAGTGATGCAAATTCTTTGTTTGGGGCGATAAAAGAGTATGATAAATTAAAGGAGCAGGGTGAAAATGTATATCTGGCTGCTTTTACTGGCGATAAGAATGTTGGCACCGAATCTGATGTAAGAATTGTAAGGCAGTTGGAAGAAGTGATTAAAAAATATAATATTAAGAAGGCTGTTTTTGTTTCTGATGGTGCGGAGGATGAATGTCTGATTCCGATAATACAGTCAAAATTACAGATATTGTCCATTGTGAAAGTTGTTGTTAGGCAGAGTTCCCAGCTTGAGAGTGGGTATTATGTGGCTCTTAATTTTTTTAAAGATATTGTAAGTGACCCTCAGGCAAGCAAGGTAGTTCTTGGATTGCCCGCAATAACTTTAGTATTATATTCTTTATTTGGTGATTTAGGTTGGAGAGTTACACTCGGAGTAATCGGTTGTTATCTGATGGTAAAAGCGTTTCACAGGGAAAAATTTGTTGTTAGTTTTGTCAATGAATTAACCTCAACTTTTTCGAAGGACAAGGTTTCATTTTTTTGTTATATACTTAGTTTGGCTTTTATTACCATAGGTATTGTTCAGGGTTATAATAATTACAATTTATATTTAAATTCCAATGTTATGATGTCTAGTTTAAGTTTTGTTCAAGGTGCTTTATCTTATTTTTTTGTTGCCATGTTGACATTTTTAACAGGAAGATTATTTTATATATATGGTAAATTTAAGGTAGCGATTAAATATATTACCTATTATGCTTTAACTTTTTCTATTTATGTAGTTCTTGAGAATAGTGTTCAGTATATTATGTTTCCAAAATATAATCCATTTTACTTAATTATTTCAATTGTGCTTGGGTTCTTAATAATATTCATTGCCATGATTACTGAAAGGATTGCTCAGACAGAATATTAATTGAAGTAAATTGAAAGGAAGATTTTAAAAATAATCATGAGTTCTGCTTCGATTGGGATAGAATGTTTTTGATGTGAATAAGGTAGATGGAATAAGCGCCTCATTATATTTGTTGCATCAAGTATCACTTGGTTTTCGTGATAAAATGCAGGAAATATATGTTGCTGAAAATAGTGCCTTTGTAATATATAAAACAAATAATTTTAGAAACAGGAAAAAGACATTGGTTTAAGTTTGGAGTGATTGGAATTGGAATTGAGGAACACCATCTTTATATTGTAGTCGAAGCCCCACCAGAAATATACTTCCAATAAAATAAGACTTGTCAAAAGTATCACAACAAACAAATATTTCAGGATTATCTAGATATCAAAGAAGTATATGTTAAGGAACAGAGCAGGGATAAGAACTAATTGAAACTATGCGATTTTTAATCTGTTAATGGATACCCCCGGGCTCTGTTTCAGATAGTGTTTCATTTATAAAACACACATCTAACAAGTTATTTTAATTTACTAAATAATTCATTAATTATTGATAGATTCCACTGCTAACAATTTCGCTATATATAACATTAATGCTATCTAATATATATACTCAACGATATATATTACATTTACAGGAAGATATGTATATTATAATATACATAATTAATAATATAGTAACTGATAATATATATGTTATATATCTATTGAATAATATATATCTTATAACAATTTATACAAAATAGATATAAAGTCTCACATAAAAATAACCCAAATTAACCCCTTTTTTTGGTACTAAAATGATTCCGGTACCATAGTGCTAAGCGCTCCAAAGACAGAGGAAATTTTGAGGATATTCTAATTGGCGCGTATTTCCCTTCTCTGTTAAGTATACCCAGTCTTTGCATCTTATTTGCGGCGTCATAAGCAGTTCCACGGGGTAGTTTATTTTTGTCTACAATCTCACTAATTGTTTTAGGTTCTGTGGATAATTCTTTTAAAATAACGAGAGAAACCATTCTCATCTGCTTTTGCGCTCCGGGGAATATAACAGAAACAAAGTCCTCAAGATCAAAATCATTCAGGTTTATTTTTTCGCTTTGATAAGTTGTTACTTCCATAATCTATTATTTACCGACAATATATATAAAACACATTTTTTGACTATTTATTATGTCGGTTTTTACCGTATGTATATATACTATGTAGCAGATAGAGATGATATTATAGTAAAAACTATTAAAAAAACGAAAATCCGGTTTTTTGTCGGTATTTACTGAATTATTCTTCTTTTTTTGGGATTTCTTGTTTTAGGGGTTTTAATTTTTCAAGTTTTCTAACAGTTCCTTCTAATTGAATTGTCAAATCCTTTCCATCTTCAGTTAATTCTATGTATTTTACCCGGCTCACTTTCATGAATTTTACAAGTCCCAGTGTGCTAAATTCATCCAATAATCTCACAGTATGCGAGTAGGTGCAGTTTATTTCCTTTGACAATACACTCACATATTTTGCTTTTTTGCCGGCTGAACCCAATGCTAATAACAATTTTACTGGTTTTTCTCTCAAGAATAAACTTCTTGCCATATTGTCTCCTTCTTTTTCGTTCCACATAATAATTTATAGTATATATATAAGTATATACAAATATACTGTTACTGAGTACTTTTATATGTTGTGTTATTGTTATATTAGTAAATATATGTTAGAGAATATAGTATGAAAAATATAATAAAATTTTTTGTTGAGGTGAAATATATACTTGAGTATATATGTTATAGTTTAGTCTCACAATTGAAAATGTGAGAGTTGGGTGTTGAGGATGGGTAAGGTCATATACACAGTATATTAGAGATAATACAGGATATTTGAGTATTTGTGGGAATATACAGTAATTTTGAACTGGTTGTTATTTTGTGATATATGAAGGTATTTT